>DAOWDF010000121.1 GCA_030639165.1 Alphaproteobacteria bacterium | reverse complement strand
GATGCTGAGACTTATTCATTAAGAAATATAAAACGATCTGATGATTTATTTTCTAAAATATCAGTCCTATCTAGTAACGCTGCTGTTAGTGCAGCTGCCCTAGATGAACTTGAAAAAGACCTAATTACAGTAACAAATAGATTAATAGATTCTAACGAAGACATTAAGGGAATACCTTTTTCAGGTTATGGCATAAAGTATGAGTACGGTCTTGAAAGCCTCAATGACAGAGATGGATTTTCAGACGGTGACACGCTTGATATACATAACGATAAGTTAAAGAAGCAAAGTGAACTTATTAATAATATAATCACGAAATATAACAATCTAGTTAGACCTACACTTAGTTCAACTAATACAGGGGTTAATAATCCACAAACTGGTGTGGTTAATCCACAAGCTGCTGTGGTTAATGCGCAAAATGGTGTGGTTAATCCACAAACTGGTGTGGTTAATGCTGTAATTAGTGCAGGAACTGTAGCAGCTACTAGCATCGCTACTCCAATTGTAATAAGTGATGATGATAAATTAAAGGATCAGAAAGTAGATGCTAATAAGGCTCTAGGCAGTATAGGTGAACACCTTGCTGTGATTGATAAAAATAATCGACGCGTACAGAACATGGCCGGTAAGGTTGATAAATATGTTAGTGATATTGATAAACTTATAGAAAAAATTGAACTAGATAACAGTGGTAAGCTTAGCAAAGCCGACAAAAAAACTCAGGTTGATAGGCTCAATACCTTAAAAGGAAGCATTCTAAGTCGTGGCAACAGCATGCAGTCAAAGCTTGATGAGATCAAAGGCCTTACGACGGAAGCTGATGCTCTTAAAGTAAAAGCGGAGAAATTAAAAACTACTTTAGAATCATTAAACTCTGATAGTCAAAAAGCCCAGGCAGATGATATAGTGGCTGATCTTAAAAAAATCAAAGAAAAGCTAAACAACAAGATGACTGGAGTTACGTATAATACCCAACGTCTATTTGATAGTATAAATGATCTGCATATGCAAAATATAGACGCTCTTAAAGATAATCCAAATTATAATGTTGAATATGGAAGCCCATCTACAATTAATAACGCAATAACTCGTGGGTTTGGCAAGAATAGCCTACTAGAGCCATTCAGGCAGACAGCAGATGGCAGCGGCATTGGAAGCGTGGCTGGTAGCTACTTCGATATAGGTAAAACTTGGTTAGGTGACATCTGGGATGGCTGGGAGGACATGAAGCAAAATTCTACCTCCGACAAAGAACGTTTCTGGTATAATCTAATGGAAACTGGCGGTATAATTGGCCTTGGTATAATGGCTTTAAATAAGCTAGAGGACTGGGGGCTAGTGTCCCATGGAGTTAAGCTTGTAATGCTAGCGGCATTTATCGGCTGGGCGCTGCATAACTCTGGCTCTATCGGTAGTGAAATGAAGGGATGGGATAATGCAAGGAATGACCTGAACCTACAGGGTAGCAATCACTTTAGTACATCCACAGCCGCGATTAATGCATCAAAACAACAAGGTAACGGCAATAATATCGCTAACGGTTCCAATGTTGTACCAATAAATAGCAGCCCGAACGGAGTTAGCAAAGTTACCCTGCCAAATGGGTCTACTAACATTATAAGTACACAACATACTGGTTGGTTAAATAATAATACTGTAAGTGATGATCAAAAAATTGCTACGATATTATCGGGTAATGGCCGTCATGTAACTAACGACGCTAGTAAAATAATGGATCAACTTCTGAACAGTGATACAACAAATCTGAACTTACAGTTAATACGGGATGCAGAAGCATCTAATGATAAGACGCTAGCTCAAACAATGATCGGCACTTAGTAAATCTTATTCTTTTGTTAAATAGTTGTAGTTATGATAGGCTTAGAGCAATTAACAAACAGGCCGTTTCAGGCGAAAACAAGATGTCCGAAGAAGAAGAAATAGAGAAAAAAGAAAAAGAAAAAGCTGCTGCTGAGCCAACTGCTCCTCCAAGTATGGGGAATGACTGGGGCGATGGCAAAGGCTCTGGGCGGACACGACTATTCGCTAACCCAGATGATTTCGATATTTTATGTGATCGCGAAGGTGGCACTAACTATATCTTCCACGGCAGCGAGCTTAACTGTAACATTGATTACCTCGAATATGACCCAGAAATACAGCGCATAAACGTCTACACAAAAGGCGGTCAAGTCTTTGATCTGGGTGCTAAAATTCAATGGCTTGTACGTCCATATCTCGCAAAAGATCAGTATTTATTCATTATTCGTACTAAAGACGGCGAGTCAATTGACGGAATAGAAGTGCATTTAAAAATAAAAGAGCCAGAAGTAGAAAAAACTTTGAATTAAGGGTGTATTTTTCGGGCTTTTTTAGGAAAATTACGCTACAATATACTTAAGTTAGAAAAGACAAAGACAGATTCTATGAGCGAAAAGACAAAGAACAATGAGGAGAAGCCTCATAACGCAAATTTAACTGATTTTGTTTATGGCGTTACGAATGATAGCAAACTCAATGTAGAGGTAGCTGTCAGGGAGGATGGGCGTTGTGCGGTTTTTCACAACAAACCATTTAGAAATGATCTTTCTTGGTTAGAGTTTGATTTGAACACATATAGGTTAGACTTTGTTTTAGATAATGGAGAGATACGTAACGCAGGTGTGGATTTGACGGATGAAATGTCAAAATATATGCAAAACACACACCAAATATTAATGGTTTTGATGGATGATAACACTGGTGGCGCTAAGGAAGGGAAATATATCCCTCTCATCCTTCACTCAAAATAAATAAAAAGATCTGCAACAGCAGGCGAATTAACTGGTTGAACACTAAATAAGGAGTAAACATATGACTACTACTGATACAGGCCTAACATCTGAATTTTCTGCGGAAACAACTGGGCTAGGTGACTTACAAAACTCATGGGGTTCGACCATGGCGAAGGTTGATATAGCATATACAAAATTCTCAATGGATCCAAGTGGCGCAGTTAGCGATTTTGCAGGGTATTTTTCAAAGGCTGAAGAGCCTGAAGTTGCTCAAGAACATAACGTAACGAGCACACCATCAACATTTGAAATTTAGATAACTCCCATACAGAAATTAAGAACAGGCGGTTATATTCTGCCTGTTTTTTTATGCCCTAATAGTTACCAATACTTAACTAACGGATATTACGGCCGCGAGATTTTTGAAACTCTTTTAATCTCTGCTCTTGCTCATTCTTAGCATCCTCAAGCCTTTGCTCATAACTAATAGCTGCAGGCTCATCCTTGCGCACGACCATCTTCCAGAACATGCCCAATAGTCCGAATAATATTAGAGCAAACAGTAAATATGGCGGTTTGACGATCTCCCGCCCACCTTCTGATAATAATTCTGGCTCACCTTGCTTAGCTTTAGCCTTTTTAACCTTGGCACTGCCCTTGTCATCCACTGGATTTAAAACAGGCTGGTGATCTTCTTTGTTTTTATCTGTCATATCGTCCATCTTTTATATTGCTGTTTTACCTTATAGCCCTTATATTCCCGTGCATGACACAAAAATTAGAACATATTCGTAACTTCGCAATTATAGCACATATTGACCATGGTAAAAGCACTTTGGCTGATCGCCTTATCCAGACTTGTGGAGGCCTAGAAGATCGGGAGATGCAAGAGCAAGTGCTCGATAACATGGACATTGAGCGCGAGCGCGGTATCACCATCAAGGCACAAACAGTGCAGCTAAAATACTTGGCTAAAG
>DAOWDF010000293.1 GCA_030639165.1 Alphaproteobacteria bacterium | reverse complement strand
TCCTTTGTCTATATCATATTCGAGGATAATACAGATATGTATTGGGCGCGGAGCCGCGTTCTTGAGTCTCTATCGCAAGTTAGAGGCGACCTTCCTGAAGGGGTAAGGCCAGAGCTAGGGCCTGATGCAACGGGGGTTGGCTGGGTATTTCAATATGCGCTTTATGATCGCACAGGATCACATGATTTGGCACAGCTCCGCTCTATTCAGGATTGGTTTGTAAAGTTCGAGCTGGCCACCATAGACGGTGTTGCCGAAGTCGCAAGCGTTGGCGGCTTTGTTAAGGAATATCAGGTTCTAGTTGATCCGAATAAATTACGCTCGTTCAATGTATCGCTCAAAGATGTGATAGAGGCCACGCGCTCTGCTAATCAGGAAACTGGCGGGCGCACCATGGAGATGGCGGAAAGTGAATATCTAATCCGCTCCTTTGGTTATTTAGAAAACCCACAAGATCTTGAACAAGCGGTGATTAAATCCATTGATGGTACGCCGATAACTATTGCCGATATTGGCAGAGTGGTCGAGGGAGCAGGATTGCGACGAGGCGTAGCTGAGCTTAACGGCGTTGGTGAAGTAGTTGGCGGCATTGTTGTAATGCGCCCAGGCGGTAATGCTTTGGATGTCATACATAATGTAAAGCAGCGCCTTGAGAGCGTAAAGCAGGGCTTGCCCGCAGGTGTAGAAATTAAGATTATTTATGATCGCAGCGAGCTTATCGAAGATTCGGTTGATTTCTTGAAGGATAAACTAATCGAAGAAAGCCTAATGGTGGCGCTTATTATCTTCTTATTTTTGCTCCACGCACGTAGTGCCTTGGTTGCGGTCATCACTTTACCGCTGGGGATATTAGCGGCATTTTTGGTCATGTCGATGCAAGGGATCACAGCGAATATTATGTCGCTGGGCGGGATAGCAATTGCTATTGGCGCGATGGTTGATGCTTCGATTGTTATGGTTGAAAATGCGCATCGAAAGCTTGCTGATATTGGAGATGATGATTCTAATGTCATCCCCGCCTTGTGCGGGGATCTGGAGTCAGCGAAGGCCAGACCCCCGCACAAGGCGGGGGTGACGATTGGGGCAGGGGTGTCAATAGAGGAGCAACGACGCTATGCCATTATCAGCGCCGCAAAAGAAGTAGGGCCGGGGCTGTTTTTCTCTCTGCTTATTATCACAGTTTCATTCTTCCCAGTATTTGCACTTACTGGGCAGTCAGCAAAATTATTCACCCCATTAGCATACACTAAGACCTACGCTATGGCAGCTGCAAGTATCCTTTCAGTAACTCTTGTTCCTGTGCTTATGGTTCTTTTAATCAAGGGTAAGATTAGACATGAGAATAAAAACCCGCTTAATTTATTCTTTATTATCCTATATCGTCCATTTCTAAACTTAGCATTAAAATGGCGCAAACTTACAGTCGTTCTGGCCGTTGCAGCATTAGCAAGTACGCTAATCCCTGCATCAAAATTAGGAAGCGAATTTATGCCCCCGCTTAATGAGGGTAGCTTGCTATATATGCCGATGACCCTGCCAGGGGTTTCCATCACTAAGGCGCGTGAGATATTGCAAGTGACTAATCGTCAGATAATGGCTATCCCCGAGGTCGAGCAGGCCTTTGCCAAGGCGGGACGCAGCGATACGGCGACTGACCCTGCACCTTTGGCTATGATAGAAACATGGATCAAGCTCAAACCTAAATCCGAGTGGCGAGATGGCATGACCATAAAGAAATTAACAGCCGAGATGAATGAGAGGGTAGGTCTTCCTGGAATGATGAATTCATGGGGCTATCCGATTAAGATCAGGCTGGATATGCTTACTACTGGGATTCGCACAGCTATCGGCATTAAAATCTCAGGCAATGATTTAGAGAAAATCGATAAAATCGCCAAAGATATAGAAGTGATCGCGCAAAAAGTCGATGGCACGCGCAGTGCAATAGCTGACCGAGTTGTAGGCGGTAAATATATCGAGATAATTCCAAACCGCAGGGAGATCGCTAGATATGGAATATCTATAAAGACCGTGCAGGACGTTATTCAAACTACTTTGGGCGGTATTACTTTGGATGAAGTAGTAGAAGGGCGCGAGCGCTATCCGATTATTCTGCGCTATGATCGCCAGTTTAGAGAGCATGTATCTGATCTTGATTATATTCTTGTTCCAAGTCCGATGGGCGCGCATATTCCACTATCGACCCTCGCTGAAATACGTATCAATGAAGGCCCTTCAATGATTAGATCAGAAGATGCGCGGCTTAATGGCTGGGTTTTTGTTGATATTGAAGGGCGCGATATTGGCTCCTATGCCAATGATCTGCGTGAGGCTCTAAAAAGCGCAGAACTTCCTGCTGGTTATTCCCTGAAATTATCTGGCCAGTTTGAGCAAATGCAAGAAGCGAATGAGCGTTTGAAAATAGCCGTGCCCGCAACTTTGCTGATTATATTGACATTGCTTTATTTACATTTTGGCGCTTGGGATCGTACCGCTCTGATCATGCTGTCTGTGCCTTTTGGCGTTATTGGAGGAGTATGGGGCGTGTGGCTTGCGGGCTATAGCTTCTCTGTGGCCGTAGCCGTTGGATTTATCGCTCTTTCAGGTATAGCCGTTGAGACAGCGATCATTATGTTGATCTATATAGATCACGAAATGCGCGATAATTGGCCAAAAACTCTGGATGAGTTAGTAGAAAATGTCCGCCGTGGAGCAATCCAACGCCTGCGCCCTAAGCTTATGACTGTAAGCACTATATTTTTAGGTCTAGCGCCGATATTCTTCACCGATGGAGCTGGAGCTGATGTTATGCGCCGCATCGCCCTGCCAATGGTTGGCGGAATGGCGAGCACAACCATTTTAACGCTTATCCTTATCCCTGTGATTTATACAATATATATGGGCAAGAGGCTGAATCTTAGTAACGCTCAGGGCGATTGAGCCAGCCGGTTTTAATCCACCAATCAGGATTATCTTTAGCAATATTTTCTGCTGATTGTTGAGCATCTTTCATGGTTTCAAATAAGCCAAAACAAGTCGCCCCCGAACCACTCATACGGGAAAATATGCATTTTTGCTGGGTTGAAAGCGCGTTCATAATATTACTTATTTCGGGTACTAATTTTATAGATGGATTAAATAAATCATTATCCAGAGACTCCAATGTTTTCACCAAATCATTTGCTGAACTAAATTTATCTGGCAATGATATATCTTTTTTAAAATCACCATTATGGTGCAAGAATATATCCGCAGTAGAGCACGAAACCAATGGGTTAATGAGCAATATAGGAATCTCTGGCATTTCAGGTGCAGGCGTGATTTCATCACCTATCCCGCGCATAAGGCTTGGTCTACAATACAGGCATACAGGCACATCTGCGCCTAATTTCTTTGTGAGTGAGGGCATATAATTTGCATCATGAGCCAGACCCCAAAATTCCTGCAAGCCCCATATAGTAGCCGCAGCGTCAGATGATCCACCGCCAATTCCAGATGCTAGAGGTAGATTCTTGGTGAGTGTTATTTTAACATTAAGCGCCTTATCAACTATTTGAGATAGCCCGCGCGCCGCCTTTATAACCAGATTACCTCCATCTATACATGAGGCTTTTTCATCATTATTAAACGACTCGGCAAATTCTCCAGTGACATGAAATGAAAATGATTTTGCAGGCTCTATGCTAATATGATCGCCGATATCCGCAAAGCTCACAAGCGAGTCCAGAGTGTGGTATCCGTTGCTCAATTTTCCTGTTAAATGCAGAAATAAATTAATCTTGGCTGGTGCAAAAACCGTAATAATTTTCGTTTTTTTACTATCTGTTGGTTTACTCATTCAACTAGACCAGTAGTTATTTTTTGCTCTAATTCTTTTACTTTTACTGCATCTTTCGAGTGGTTTTTAGCGCGTTGCCATTGAAAATTAGCCTCTAAAGATCTTCCAACTTGCCAATAGGCATCTCCTAGGTGATCATTTATTGTTGGGTCATATGGCATAAGTTCTACCGCGCGTTCTAAAACAGGTACAGCGTTTTCATAATCCTCAACTCTATACATTGCCCAGCCCAATGAGTCCGTGATATAGCCATCAGATGGTTGTAAATCAACGGCTCTTTTAATCATTTCAAGTGATTCTTGCAGGTTAACTCCCTTATCAGCCCAAGCATATCCAAGATAATTTAATATATAAGGGTGGTCAGGCTGAAACGTTAGAGCTGCCTTTAATTCGGCTTCGGCGCGTTTCCAGTCATCATTTTGCTCATAAGCTATGCCGCGAACATAATGCAAGTGCCAATAATCAGCAGTAACTGTTCCGCCAATTTTTTCAACGGCTTTATCATAGAATTCTAGTGCCATCTTGAAGTTTTCTTTGTTTCTGTAGATATCGCCGATTTTTATCATGGTCTCGGCTTCATTATGTTTGACCGATATCTCCTTTAGTAGGTCAAGAGCCTTATCAAACTCCCCTGTTAATTCATAAATATCTACTATTCTATGTTGGGCAGTTATATATCTATCATCCGATTTTGGTATAGAATTATAATGAGAGATAGCTTCTTTATATTGTTTGTTATCGCTATCTAATTTGGCAAGTAATAACTTAGTACCTTCCATATCTGGATCAATATACAGAGAAATATGAGCGAAAATGCGCGAGCTTTCACTATTGCCCTCATTGTATAGAATGCTTGCAATATCCAGAAATGCTTTAGACATGCCACTATTTGCACTAACTAATTTATTGAAAAGCTGATGGTTAGTCCCTTGTTCTATATCCTTGATGCTTTTGGTTATTTTTGTATTGTCAGGATCACTTTCTAATATCATCTTATAGATATTTATAGCCTTGGATTTATTACCAATATGTCCATATATATTTGCAATTTGGTGAAGGTCATTAGTGGTTATATGTTCGGATTTTAAAGATTTGTCTATCAGGGTTTCTATTTCTTCATGTTCACCTAAAAAGTCAGAAATTAAAATACCGTGATAAAGTTGAGCTGTGTTCTCTTGTAAATCTTTTATATTAATAACGCCTTGCGCAGCATCCAGCCAGCCTTGAATAAAGGGTCTTACAAAGTTAACAGTCCCATCATTAGGCAAATTATTTAGTAATTCTAAAGTCTTCTTATAGTCTTTATTTTTGAATGATTCCGCTATTATAAAAAATTCTGTAACAGTATCTTTGATGTCGGGGTTTTCAGACTTGATTCTATTAGCTATCTCTAGCGCGCTATTGGGGTTTCCTGAACCCATAGCTAATATCATAGCTCGTTGTAATGTATTTAAAGGAACATTTTCTGTATTTATCAATGAACTGATATATTTATGGGCATTTTCCCAATCATTATTAGTTTGCGCAAAATGGCTAGCCAGATAATCTCCAGAATGAATATCAGCCGCTTCTACATTATATGAGAATATAGAAGTGCATAATGCTATAATGGCAACATTAGTATTAAAAAAGCGTTTCATATACTTGAAATATCCTTAAATTATATCTACATGTTAGGGTAGTTAGGCCCATCTCCGCCTTGTGGTACATTCCAGTTTATATTCTGATCTGGGTCTTTTATATCACAAGTTTTACAGTGCACACAGTTTTGAGAGTTTATCTGAAATTTTGGCTCTTGTCCTTCTTGTTCTATAATTTCATAAACTCCAGCAGGGCAAAAGCGTGGGGCTATATCAGAAAATTCTGGCTCTTTTAGCTCCAGATGGCATAGCTGGTTTTCCGCGTGATTAGTATTCGATAGTTGCACCGATGTCAGCTTATCAAATGTAATAACCCCATCGGCCTTAGGATAGTTTATAGGGCTATGCTTCGCCGCATCTTCAGTCTGCATATGATCGGCATGGTTTTTGAGCGTATGTTTCCGCGCCCCGCCAGTAATAGTTTCTATCGCTGCATTTATAAGCCCTGACCAAAGCCCCTTATGGAAGCCAGCGCGAATATTACGTACGGATTTCAGCTCACTCCACAGCCATGATTTTTTAAGGTTATCAGTATAAGAGGTGCATTCGCTTCCCCAATCTTGTCCCCCCTCTTGGAGGTCGTTATAAATACTCTCTGCCGCGACCATTCCTGATTTCATGGCGCTATGGTTGCCCTTAATCTTTGGCACATTAAGAAATCCAGCCGTATCACCAATTAGCAAGCCACCTGCAAATGTTAATTTTGGCAAAGATTGAAACCCGCCTTCAACCAATGTGCGCGCTCCATATGCTATGCGCTTGCCGCCCTCTAATAGTGGCTTAATTTTAGAGTGGGTCTTAAAACGTTGCATCTCTTCGTAAGGCGACAGGTAAGGATTTTTATAATCTAGCCCAACCACAAAACCGATCGAGATTTGGTTAGCTTCCATATGATAAATCCATGATCCACCATAAGTCTGGCTATCCATCGGCCAGCCAATTGTATGCTGGCAAAGACCTTGGCTATGTTTGCTAGGGTCAATCTCCCAAATTTCCTTTATTCCAAGACCATAAGTTTGTGGATCGCTATTCTCACGTAGATTATATTTCTCAATCAATTTCTTGGTTAGCGAGCCATGACACCCTTCGGCAAATATGGTTTGTTTGGCATGCAGCTCCATTCCTGATTCGAATTGCTCGGTCTTGTTGCCCCCCGCATCTATCCCCATATCACCCGTTGCAACGCCGATAACCGCGCCTTGCTCATTATATAATATTTCCGCAGCGGCAAATCCGGGGAATATTTCCACCCCAAGGCTTTCTGCTTGCTCTGCCAGCCAGCGGCATAGATTGCCAAGCGATATAATGTAATTGCCCTTATTATGCATTTGCGGCGGCGTAGGCATTGGAATGGCTGAGTTTTTTGTCAGAAACGTGAATTTATCTTTTTTCGCTTCACAGGTCAGTGGAGCGCCTTTATCCGCCCAATCAGGGATAAGTTCGTCCAATGCCCGTGGCTCAAACACAGCGCCCGACAGGATATGCGCGCCAACTTCTGAGCCTTTCTCCAATATACATACGTTAAGATCAGCGGATAATTGCTTGAGGCGAATGGCGCAAGATA
>DAOWDF010000267.1 GCA_030639165.1 Alphaproteobacteria bacterium | reverse complement strand
TCTTCCTTTTAAAGTTCAGCAGACTACAGAAGGTTTTTTCTGCTATAATATCTTCCTCTATCTTTACAACCTTACCGCCGATAACAGTCTCTGACAGCCCAAATTCTGGCCGCTCAAATTTTCTGGTTGCACGTATGATCATGGTTGCATTAGCGCTTATAGCTCTGCCTATTTGGGTTTCTGACCAAGGGTTAAGAGGGTTGCTGAATACAGACCTCATCAACGTTGCTTGCAAACGTAATGGGGTGGTCATTGCATGTTTTAATTCATGTAAATTGTAAAGCATTGATCTCTCTTATTTAAATCCTGTTAAGGTTGTGGTGTTTAGTTGAAACAACAAGAAGGCGATATTTTGCAGTGCAAAAAAATACTATACTATGATAGAGATATTTATACAATGAGACTACTTACGTATTTCAACAAACACATCTTTATAAAAAATATGCAGTATTTATACAGTAATGCTTGACTTTATGGGTGGCTATGGACTACTTTTCGCAATCTATTATGAATTATACAAATATATAAGGAATTTGGCTATGAGCCGTCGTTGCATGATTACAGGAAAAGGCGTTATGAGTGGGAATAATGTTTCACACGCTCTAAACAGAACTAGACGTCGTTTTCTTCCGAATATTCAAGATACAAGCCTTTATAGTGAGGCATTGGATCGTTGGGTCAACATTCGCACTAGCGCTGCTGGCCTACGTACAGTTGAGCACAAAGGTGGCTTTGATGCTTTCCTTACTAGCACTGCTCCAACTAAGCTTGATGCAAAACTTCGCCCAATTAAAGCGCAAGTTGAAAAAGTTCTGGCTGCGAAAACTGCTTAAATAATTCATTATCCTGCTGTTATGGCGGGATAATATTACTTATAAAGTGGGTTGCCAATGACCAGTATAGACGTGCTTCTTGATAAATATAATTATTCTGTTCCACGCTATACCAGCTTTCCGCCTGCAACGCAGTTTACGGAAAAATTATCTAATGATCAATATGGACAAATATTATCAGCTCTGCCAGCTGATAAAGCCGTATCGCTATATGTACATATCCCATTCTGTCACAGCCTTTGCTTATATTGCGGTTGCAACACAAAGGTAGTTAGCAGCTACAGTCCCATAGAATCATATCTCATATTGCTACTGGCAGAAATTGAGCTAGTAGGAAAAAGGCTAACAGGTAAGCTGCCCGTTAATTTACTGCATTTTGGCGGCGGATCTCCTAACTATCTAAAACCCAAAGACTTAAAAAGCATAATTAATAAATGCAAAGAGTTCTTTGATTTCACAGAGACATCACAAATAGACATAGAATCTGATCCTCGCTACCTAGATAGCTCAATTATAAATTGCTTTGCTGAAGTTGGCGTAACGCGCGTGTCTTTAGGGGTGCAGGATTTTGACCTTGAGGTTCAAGAAGCCATTAACCGCGTGCAGCCATTTGAGCAAGTAAAATCCTGCGTCGAAGAATTACGCGCTAATGGAATTAACCAGATTAATTTTGACCTAATTATCGGCCTTCCAAAGCAAACAATAGCAACGGTTACTAAAACGGCAGAGCAGGCAGCGTCACTCGCTCCTAATCGTTTGGCAGTATTTCCTTACGCACATGTCCCATGGATGAAGAAGCACCAAAAATTGCTTGAGAAATACTCAATGGCTGATGGCGCAGAGCGTCACTTGATGAATGAAGCTGTCGATAAAATTCTAAAGAGCCACAATTATAGCGCAATCGGGACTGATCACTATGCTAAGGATGGTGACCCTCTCTGCACGGCTCAAAGCGAAGGGCAACTAAGACGTAATTTTCAAGGCTATACTACAGATATATCGGAGGCCATTATCGGCTTTGGATTATCATCAATCAGCAGTTATAAATCTGCGTATATTCAAAATACCATAGATCCAGTTGCTTATCGCAGTGATGTGCAAGAAGGATCATTCCCAATGAGTAAGAGTTGTGTCCTAAGCGATGATGATCAGAGTTTACGTAGTTTGATTGAAGAGCTGATGTGTAATTTTGAGGTTGATATATCTTGCTACAATGATGCTTTGCGCGATGATATTGATTCGATAAATATTAATTTATCAAAGCTAGAAAATGACGGGCTAATTACGATAGATGGCTCGCACATTAAGATAACAGATGCAGGTAAACCCTTCACCCGCGTAGTAGCATCTAGCTTCGATCCGTATTTTGAGATCCAAGAAGGCAGGCACGCTAAGGCTATTTAATTTCTTATAAGCCAATATGTATAAATTATTCTATGTTGTTGAGGATATGCATATTTTATGCTTATCTTTAGGCATCTAGTAATATTAAAGGCCTTCATGATGAACAGTGATGTAATACAAAAAATCTTATCCTATACAACAAAGTTTTTATTCCTTGTTTTGGGAGGTCTGCTAGTTATGTCTGTTATATCCATCGAAGCTAATAAAAAACCTGCTGAAGAGAGAGCCGAGATATTAGAAGAGCAGACTAGGCTACGACAAATATTCGCTGAATCAAAAAAGGGAAATGAAAATCTGCCAGAAGTCTGGCCAGCTAATATGAATGATCCTTATCCAGATATTAAATTTCTTGACCAGAACGGCAAAGAATTAGCGCTATATGACCTAAGGGGGCGGGTTGTTATTCTGGAGTATATAGATATTTCATCACCAATATCACAGGCACAATCAGGTGCAGCTATTATAGGCGCCTATCACGGTAGCACTACTTCGCAGGACATTGATAAATATGCATTGCCTTTTTCTGGTGTTGTCAAAAAGAGTATAAATGCAGGATTCAGTCTTCCTAATAATAACATTATAGAGCTTAAAGTTCTCGTTTACGGAGCGAGTGGGGCGCAGGCTACTGTTAATGATGCGCAAAATTGGGCTAATCATTTTGCCTTAGGAGCTGCTGGAAGTAATGTTATTGTAGCTGTTACTAAGAAGGATTTCCGTAGTAAAAGAAGTGATAGTCTTATAGGCGGCTATCAATTACTTGACCGTAATTTATTGCTCCGTGTTGATTCCGCAGGGCCAAAGCCAAAACATAACCTCAGCATGACTTTATTACCCTTAGTTCCTAAATTAATTCGCTAGATTTGCTGTAGATATTATGATGCTTTATCTATAATATCCTCCACATGGCGCAAGAATTTATACATTTACACGTGCATTCCGCATATTCACTCGCGGAAGGGGCAATCAAGGTTGGGGACTTGGTTAAGCTTTGCTCGTCGCATCGTATGGCCGCAGTGGCTGTTACAGATACCAATAATCTATTTGGTGCGATGGAGTTCGCACAAGCTTCCTCAAAGTCAGGTGTGCAGCCTATTTTCGGTTGCCAGATTACTATTGGTGATAATGATAACCAACTGGTATTACTTGCGCAGAATGAGCGCGGATATAAGAACATTTGTAAGATTATAAGTAAGTCTTATATGGGTGATATATCTAGCGCGGATGTTACTGCCACCTATGAAACATTGGAGCAATATTCAGCAGGTATAATTGCTCTGAGTGGCGGCATGAAAGGCGCTATTGCTCAAAATGTATTGCATGGTCAAATGGAAAAGGCTGAGCAAGAAATAAAGCGTATGAAGTCTATCTTCAAAGATACCTTTTATATTGAGCTACAGCGTCATGGCCTGCCCGATGAAAATTCGGCTGAGGAAGGTTTGATCGAGCTAGCCTATGCACATGATGTTCCCCTTGTTGCCACTAATGATTGTTATTTCAGAGAGCGTGGCGCACATGAGGCGCATGACGCGTTGCTTTGTATTGCAGAGGGTCGCTATATCAGCGAGGAAGATCGCCGTAAAGTCACGCCCGAACATTACTTCAAGTCTGCCAAGGAGATGGTGGAGCTGTTTGCGGATATTCCTGAAGCAGTACAAAACACAGTTGTGATCGCACAGAGATGCTCTTACTTACTTAAATTTATTGACCCCATTTTGCCGCCATTTGAAACGGAAAGTAAGCTTCCTGAGCCTGAGGAGCTAGCCAAGCAGGCAAAAGAAGGCTTGCAGTGGCGTTTGGATAAATTTGTCCTTAAAGAAATTACGGATAAAGAAGAAATAGAGAAGATTGCAAAACCATACTGGGATCGTTTGGATTTTGAGCTTAATGTCATCAATCAAATGGGTTTTCCGGGGTATTTCCTTATATGTTCCGATTTTATAAAATGGTCGAAGGAGCATAATATTCCCGTAGGGCCGGGGCGTGGTTCTGGCGCTGGCTCTATCGTTGCTTGGTCGCTAAAAATTACCGACCTTGACCCTCTCGAATTTGGATTGCTGTTTGAGCGTTTTCTTAACCCCGAACGTGTGTCTATGCCTGACTTTGACGTCGATTTTTGCCAAGATCGCCTTAATTAAGTTATAAAATACGTGCAAGAACGTTATGGCCATGATCACGTAGCGCAAATTATTACCTTTGGTAAGTTACAGGCTCGCGCGGTTGTGCGTGATGTCGGGCGAGTGCTCCAAATGTCATACGGGCAGGTTGATCGTATATCAAAAATGATACCTAATAACCCTGCTGCGCCAATGACATTGCAGGAGGCTCTTAATGCAGATCCAGACTTGCGGGCGGAACGTAAGCGTGATGAGACACAGGCTAAACTTATTGATATTGCTTTGCAATTAGAGGGGCTATATCGCCATGCATCCACTCACGCTGCGGGCGTTGTTATAGGTGATAGGCCGCTAGATGATTTGGTGCCATTATACCGTGATGCGCGATCTGATATGCCTGTGACGCAATATAATATGAAGTTTGTTGAGCAAGCTGGGCTGGTTAAGTTTGACTTTTTGGGCTTGAAGACCATGACTGTGGTTCAAAAATCCCTAGATATTATCGCGCAAGAAACAGGGGTGCGTATTGATGCTCTAGATATTCCGCTGGATGATGCTAAATCATATGAGCTAATGGCTGGCGGAAATACTGTTGGCGTTTTCCAGCTTGAGAGTGCAGGGATGCGCGATACGCTGCGAAAAGTTAAACCGAACAGGTTTGAGGATATCATCGCGCTTGTTGCTCTTTACCGTCCGGGTCCGATGGATAATATACCGAAATATATTGCCGTTAAGGAAGGGCGTGAAGAAGCCGATTATATGCACCCAATATTGCAGCCGCTCTTGGAAGAGACATACGGAATTATGGTCTATCAAGAGCAGGTTATGCAAGCGGCGCAGCTATTGGCGGGTTATTCCCTAGGTGGAGCGGATTTACTAAGACGCGCTATGGGTAAGAAAATTCAGGCTGAAATGGATGCGCAGCGTAAGATTTTTGTTGATGGCGCAAAGGAGCATAACGACGTTCCTGAAAAAGTTTCATCCAAGATTTTCGATCAAATTGCTGGCTTTGCGGGTTATGGTTTCAATAAATCGCATGCCGCCGCTTATGCGCTGATTGCTTACTGGACGGCATGGCTGAAGGCTAATCATCCTGTTGAGTTTATGTGCGCCTCGATGACGCTAGACCTTGGTAATCCAGAAAAACTGAGCGTGTTTAAGCAGGATATGGATAAGATGGGGCTGGAGTTACTTCTGCCTGATGTCAATCCACCACGCGCTGATTTTAAGGTTGAGGGTACGGCTTTTCGCTAGGCGTTTGCCGCGCTTAAAGGTGTAGGCGAGCAGGCAATGGAGAATATTATTGCTGAGCGAGAGCAAGGCGGAGAATATAAAACTC
>DAOWDF010000149.1 GCA_030639165.1 Alphaproteobacteria bacterium | reverse complement strand
GCCAAACTGAGTATCACTCAAGCCAAGGTCTTCCTTGATCTGCACACCTAATATTGAAAAAATTGTCCATATTGCAAAACACACCGTAAATGCAATAGTACTTAAGGACAATGCCCGCGTTTGTTCTGATTTAGTTACCATGGTAATTACTCCTAAAAACCTTCAAAATGACCAAAAAACACTACATTTCCCGATCGTTGCATACTTCTGCCACGATTGCGTTACCATTGACTTGATCAAGATCAATCGGTTAGCTTTATTAAGAAATAAAAAACATGAGAAAAAACATCATGAATTCAAACCACAATATTATTTTAAAGATCTACAAAAAAGCAGAGCTTTTTCAAGGCCTAAACAAAGATGATATGCTGACTATATTAGATAATTCTGTGATCAATAACTACGAATCTGGACGAACGCTCATCCAGCAAGGTGACAAACCAACAAATGTCTTTTTCATTATAGATGGCAACATCAAAACATTACGAACAAACACAGATGGCAATGAAATTACAATTCGTATGTTGGGGGCTGGCGGCACCTGTATGGAAGCCGTCTCATTCATGGAATGCCCCTCCCCCATTACAGTACAAACCACCGATAACTCTAACGTGCTATTAATTCCTAGTGATTTTTTAAGAAAGTTTAGCTTAGAAAACCATCAGTTTGCTGCAAATCTATTAAAAATAGTTACGCATCATTATAAAAACGCAATACATCAGATTGATGCCATGTCCATAAAAACCCCAGTGCAGCGCGTTGGATACTACTTGCTACAAGAACATATCAGTAATGACTCGAATAATATGGAGTTTGAACTACCGTTCAAAAAATCTATAATTGCTAACCACCTAGGAATAACACCAGAAACATTTTCTCGCGCACTTAGCCAAATAAAAAATATTGGCGTTGAAATAAATCATGATAAAATCCGCCTAAAAGATATCTACACCCTGTGCAACTTCTGCGACTCAGACAGCGCCCATAACTGCAATAAACCAAATAAAAAAGACTGTCCGAACTGCCCTTTACACGATAAATAAACAGCCGCCCTAAAGAAATCCACCGCTAGTACAAAGCGGATATAAATCTATAATATCACCAGCCTTAACTTCCTCTATATCTTCTGGAATAACAGCCCAACAGTTCATATTCAGAAAAGGGCTGACCATAAATGATGCCTGCCCATCAAGCAGATCCACATTAATAGAGCCATTATCAGAGCTTTGCGCTTGCGCTTTTAAGAACATCCTTAAACCTGCACGTTTTTTAAATGAAGTAACGGCGACCCCCTTTACTGGCTGCTCACCCTCTATACACTGCATAGCGCGCAAACAAGGCTGAACAAAGAACCGTAAACCAACAGTAGTCGCCACAGGGTTACCTGGTAAACCAAAATATAGCGTTCCATTTTGAAGCCTAGCCAATAAATTCGGCTTACCCGGCTTCATTTTAACCTTATGAAATAATATCTCTGCGCCGATACTCTCAAGCCCATCTTTCACAAAGTCATACTTGCCAGCCGAAACCGCGCCACTTGATATAACAACGTCAATATCCTGCTTCATTAGCTCAACAAGCTTTTCTTCAAAATACTTTGGCTCATCTGGAATTGTCATACTTTCGATACAATCCGCACCGATTTCATTCAGGAAAGCACGGGCATAATGGCTGTTTGAATTATAAATCTGCCCAGATCGCAGCCCTTTGGATAAATCATCCACTAGCTCCTTGCCCGTTGACAAGAATGCAACACGCGGTTTTTTGAAAACTTCAAGCTCTGAAACCCCTAACGTAGATAGAACCATGATATGCCGTGAGTTTATGCTATCACCACGTTTAAGAACGTTCTGCCCCTTTTGGAAATCCTCGCCAGCTTTCCTTATATGTGCACCCTGCTTAATATCTGCTGGAAACTTAATATTATCACCATCAATGACAACCTGCTCAATAGGAACAACGGTGTCCACGCCCAAAGGCACAGGCGCGCCAGTCATGATTTGCGCACACTCCCCCGCCTTTATTTCTATATCAGTAGCGGGATCACCAGCTGCAACCTCCAGCGTTTTCCTAAGAACCCCTGCGCCACCGTACTTAAGAGCAAATCCATCCATAGCAGAATTATCAAATGGCTGGATTGTTATGGGGGCATTTACCTCACTAGCACAAACACGACCCAGCGCATCTGAAATACTAACTCTTTCAGTAGAAAGAGAGAAACCACCACTCGCCGCTATAACTATGCTTTTAGCTTCACCATATGTAATCATAAACCATTTCCTTAAATATTAGACACCACTTCCTATAAAGCAAAAATACTGGTGACTTCAATATTTAAAAAATTATTTTACAATTCACCCTTAATCCTAAGGAATGGTTTTTCAACGGCGTGATGCAGGATAAGCGCAAAAGATACGCTGATAATTGCATATGAAATCAGAAAAATAGCAATAAAAGGCAAAAGCAGCGTTGCTATGATATAAAATTTTTCTTCTACGCCCAGCCAGCCATTCAAATTCAGCGTTAATATATTATAGCCAAACACAATAAAGTAATCATGATATTGTTCCGCTAATGGCTTAAAAGCATGACGAAGCAGCCAGTATTTAGTATTTCAGATATCGTGGTTCGCATTAAG
>DAOWDF010000278.1 GCA_030639165.1 Alphaproteobacteria bacterium | reverse complement strand
TGATTCTTTTGACAGCGATCATCTTATTTTAGATGTTGGCGGGGTTGGTTATATTGTGTTTGCCAGCGCGCAGACTTTATCATCCATAGGACAAGTAGGGGATACGGCGACCTTACTTATAACTACGCAGGTACGTGAGGATTCATTCACCTTATTTGGTTTTGCTAGTGCTTTAGAAAAACAGTGGTTTACGCTGCTTACCTCTGTGCAGGGCGTTGGTGCAAAGGCAGGGATGGCTATATTAGCCGCTTGCCCCGCGGATCAACTAAGCTTTGCTATAGCCGCGCAGGATAAGACCGCTCTGACTAGAGCATCTGGAGTAGGGCCAAAACTTGCAGCCCGCATACTTACCGAGCTAAAAGATAAAGCTGGAAAAATTGAGATTACAGCAGGTGCAGGTGGGGTCACTTCGGTTCAGTCTGGTTCATCAACGGTTCAAAATGAACCAGAAGGACGAGTGGAGCAAGATGCTGTTTCCGCGCTGACTAACCTTGGATATGCTAGCTCTGATGCCTATAAAGCAGTACTCAGCGCTAAAGGCAAAGCTAATGATAATGACGTAGGTGACTTGCAAATCATGATCCGCCTTGCATTACAGGAGTTAAGCGCATGAGTATTGGAGTGCAGGCCACGCATAAAAATCCAGAATTAGAGCGCGAACAACAAACAGGCGACCCTTCAGCAGAAGGGGCTTTGCGTCCATTATCTTTAGAGGAATTTGTTGGGCAGAAATCTTTACGTGAAAACCTTGATATATTTGTAAAAGCAGCTAAATCACGCGGTGATGCCATGGATCATGTGCTGTTTTTTGGCCCCCCAGGATTAGGAAAAACCACATTAGCACAAATAGTAGCCAAAGAGCTTGGCGTTGGCTTTCGCGCAACGTCAGGGCCAGTAATTGCAAAATCTGGTGATCTTGCGGCGATATTAACGAACCTGCAAGCCAATGAGGTGCTATTTATTGATGAGATTCATAGGCTTAACCCTGCGGTTGAGGAAATACTTTATCCAGCGATGGAAGATCGCAAGCTCGACCTTATTATCGGGGAGGGGCCTGCTGCTCGTTCGGTGCAGATTGATCTTGCACCATTTACTCTTGTGGGTGCAACAACGCGCTCTGGCTTGCTCAGTAATCCTTTGCGTGACCGCTTTGGCATTCCGCTACGTCTTGAATTCTATAGTGCGCAGGAATTATCCAGCATAGTAGCGCGAATTGCTCGATTGCTAGATATGCCATTGGAAGATAACGCTGCCCTTGAGATCGCGCGCAGGTCACGCGGAACGCCTAGGATAGCTGGGCGCTTAACCCGCAGGGTTCGTGATTTTTTCCATGCTTCAGGACAATCTAAGGCTGATATTAAGCTAGTCGATAATGCACTAGGGCGGTTAGATGTTGACGCAAGTGGGCTTGATCGTATGGATCGCAAATATATGTCATGTATTATTGATAATTATGGTGGTGGTCCAGTAGGAGTTGATACCATTGCAGCCGTATTATCCGAAGGTCGCGATATGATCGAGGATGTGATTGAACCATATCTGATGCAGCAAGGGTTTGTGCAGCGTACCCCGCGCGGGCGCATGATCTCCCTCAAAGGCTTTGAATATCTGGGGATAAAAGCCCCTAAGCAAGGCATAGAGCAGATGAACCTTCTTGATAACTCTGTTAATGATTCTGGTGATAAATAGGGGGTATATATGAAACACTCGATAGATATACGCGTTTATTATGAGGATACTGATGCTGGTGGCATTGTTTATCACTCTAATTATCTTAATTTTGGAGAAAGAGGGCGCACAGAATTCCTACGTCATACAGGTTTTAGCAATAGTGAACTACAAAGCCGCCTCGGTATAATATTTGTCGTACGCCATATCGAAAGTGATTATCTTAAACCTGCTTTATTAGATGATGAGCTAACCCTTGAAACTACTATTAAAGAGCTAAAAAACAGCAGTTTTGCAATGCACCAGCGCACTGTAAGGGCTGGAGAAGTTATGGCAGATATGCATGTAACTTTAGTATGCGTAGATACGAAAAACTTTAAACCAGTTCGCTTGCCAGAAGATATAAAAGAGGCTTTCCAAGCTTACCAAGAAAATATAGACTAGCCTTTCAAATTTATTCAAACATATTAATTAGAGCAGGAAATAGAAATGCCAGCAGAAATCATCACAGAATCATTAGGTGTTGCCAGTGCTGCTCATGATATGAGCGCTATGAGCTTGTTTATGAATGCAGATATCATAGTTAAGTTTGTTATATTATCACTTATCGGCGCTTCT
>DAOWDF010000275.1 GCA_030639165.1 Alphaproteobacteria bacterium | reverse complement strand
AGAATATTCACCTGCTGTGGATGAATGTGAGTTATTAGGGATTGATCCATCTAACCCAATTAAACTATATAAAAAGCGTGAAGGTGGTTGCGAAATGTGCGCTAGCAACGGTTACAAGGGGCGTGTTGCTGTTGTTGAGATACTATTATTTGATGATGAATTAAATGAAATTGTGGCTAGAAATGAATCAAAAGCTGAATTAAAAGCCGTTGCAGTAAAAAAAGGCTTCAAAAGTATGCGAGACGATGGCATTCTAAAAGTTATTGATGGTGTGACTGATGTCGAAGCATTGTCAAAAGTCGTTGATTTCAGAAATTAGTTTCTTTGCTTGTAACTCTAGAAAGATATATTTTATTTAAAATAGGGGAATTTAACTATCGAACGCTATAAATATAGGGCTGTGAATATTAAGGGCCGACCTGTAAAGGGGGCTTTGTCTGCTGTTAATGAAGTTGATTTGTATAATCAGCTTCAGAGCGCGGGGCTTGAGCTGCTTCAATGTTCTTCTATTGATGGTAAAAAGAGTAAACTGTCTGGGTTGAGCTTTAAGAAAATTGAATTAAGGGAACTGATTCAGTTCTTTATTCATATGGAGCAAATGCAAGGAGCAGGAGTTCCTATGCTCGATGCTCTATCTGATATTCGTGATGGCGCAGAAAATGATTTGATGCGTGATATGATTAGTGAGGTTCATAAAGATGTTAGAGATGGAGCATCTCTATCAGAAGCTTTAGTAAAGCACCCGAAGGTTTTTAAGCCGCTTTATATCTCTCTTATTAAGGCTGGCGAGGATACAGGTGATTTGACAGCATCGTATAAGCAGCTTGAGAATTACCTTAAATGGGTTGATGCTATGCAGGCAAAAATTCGGAAGGCTACGCGTTATCCAATTGTTGTTTCTGTGGTTGTTCTTGCTACGATCATGTTTATGATGAGCATGGTTGTGCCGCAGATTGTAGGCTTCTTGAAATATCTTGACCTTGAATTGCCATGGTTTTCAGTTTGGCTAATAGCAACATCCAATTTCTTCGTTCAGCCACAATTTCATCTATTTGGTATCCCTATATATGGGACTATAATAGTTGTGGTGGTTCCGCTTATAATCATCGTAACGATTATTACTATGAAACGTTCGTCTCAAGCTGTAGCTTATCAAATTGATTCGCTTATGCTTCGCCTTCCTATGGTAGGGAATTTGATTAGGAAGATAACTGTTGCGCGTTATTCCCAAACCTTTGCCTCTTTATTTTCCAGTGGTATTGATGTTCTTGGAGCACTTGGCGCAGCTAAAAATACGGTTTCTAACCTTGTTCTTATGGAGGCTATGGATAGTGTTGAAATTTATGTCCAGTCTGGTAGTCCTGTTTCTGAAGCATTTAATGCATCGGGTGAATTTCCAAGCATGGTTGTGCGTATGGTTAAGATCGGGGAAGAGTCTGGTAAAATTGCCGAGGTATTGAATCAAGTTTCTGAGTTTTATACTAAGGATGTTGATGAAGCCATTGACGCGTTGATTGAAATGATACAACCATTGTTAACTATGGTACTTGCTTTGGTTATTGTTTGGATTGCTGCTGGGTCATTAGGTCCTATATATCTAAACCTTGGTAATATGATTGATTTTTAAAATTATTTTAAGTTAGTGTGTTGAATATGTCTTTACTTGTTGCATCATCCAGAACGATCCTAATGATTTCCGATGAGGAATTGTTTATCTACAGCCTTGATTCCAAGGGGGTTAACCTCGTTGAGTCAGTTCCGTGGAGTGCTGATGATTTTGAGGAGAGTGTCTCTAGGATTATATCTAAAAACTGTGGTGGCAAGC
Organism: Alphaproteobacteria bacterium; assembly: GCA_030639165.1. Taxonomy (GTDB): domain Bacteria; phylum Pseudomonadota; class Alphaproteobacteria; order Micavibrionales; family Micavibrionaceae; genus UBA1672. Next base: position 3,118 of record DAOWDF010000275.1, on the reverse strand, counting down.
CTGTCCTTATTCTAAATGATATGGTAGAACAGCATTATAAGAAGGAAAAGGTTCCTAAAGTTAGCGCGTTGGATAAAGCCAATGTTGTTAAAAGAAAGCTTAAAGTTGCTTTTCCTAGTTACCCAGTGCGCGCTGCATTGCCACTTAAAGAAAAAGTATCAAAAAGTGACTTAGCGATAGCAGGTAGCGTTTATCTATTTGCGGCTGTCCCTGCAACAGAGTCGTTTACTAAGACTATTGCTGCTGCCAAGCGTTCATTAGCGCCAATCATCGGCTTCTTCTTATTACCTATAGAATCTACTGATATGATAAAGAAGCTAGCTGATAAGCTGCCTTCTAAAGATAAGACCAAAGCTCAGTGGACCATATTTATGGGGCAACATAAAAATGGAGGGCTGCGCCAGATTGTGATACGCAATGGCGAACTTGCCTTGACGCGTATGACACCTATTGCTGAGAATGATGGTGATTCTAAAGTTTGGGCTAATGAGGTAAATCAAGAGATACAAGCGACGATGAGCTATTTATCGCGTTTTGGGTATCAGCCATCTGATGGCTTGAATATTATATTAGTGTCAGATCAATTATCAGGTGAAATGGTTGATGACTTAGTTGACATCCCATGTAATTTCCACTCTTTATCTGCAAATGATATTGCTCGTAAATTAAAACTTAATATTGGCAGAGGCGAGGATGGCTGTTTTGCCGATGCCCTCCATATGGCTTGGATTGGTAAAAAGCAGAAATTTATTTTGCCAATGAGGTCAAGACAACTTGATACTGTTTCAAAGCCTCGAAAAGTAGCGTCGATGCTTACTATATTGCTTGTATTGGGATCTGTTGTTCAGGGGGCTCAATATATGAGTTATTTACAAAGTGTTTCTGAGGTATCTTCCGAAGTTGATGCAATGAAAAGTGAGAAGGTAGACTTAGATTCTCGTTATGAAGTAGAAGTTAAGCGCATGGAGGAATTGGGGTATGATATTCAGTTAATGCAAAGCTCCTTGGCCCTTCATAGCGAATTCGAAAATGGCCGGGTGGGTATCATAAATCTTTTCCGTAACATAGGTCGTGGTTTAGGCCGTGATATGCGTATTGATAAGATTAGTGTAGATCGAAGCAAGCCCAGCATTATGAATAAGTTTTCTAATAAGAAGGACCCTACACTTGCTTCGTCATTCATTGTCAGTATGCAAATTATTTTCCCTAGCGATACAAATGCAGAGCAAGGCAATAGGGAGATTAATGCGTTAAGTGATAGGATACAAAAAACACTGCCAGATAATATGGTTAGTGTTACAAAGTTACTGGAAGATTATGAGTATAGTGAGGCTATTGTTGTAGAAACAGGCGATACACAACAGAAAGATACAAATCAGGACTATGTAGCAGAAATTAGTATTAGTATAAGAGGGACGTCAAAATGATACAGATCATTGGATTTAAACGCGTTATAATATTACTGGTTTTTGTCGCTATTAATGTTGTTTTGGGCGCTATGATTTATGCATATTTGCTTCCTAAGCAGACTACATTGGATCGTAGCTTGAGGTCACTTGGCTCGCAGATTAGTACTACTAGGTCTGATATAGATCGTATGCAAGTTGAATTTAGTCAATTGGATAAGCAGCAGGATGATTTTGATAAATTAAAGGAAGATGGCTTTTTTTCAAATCAAGTTAGAAGTGAAGCTAAGAAGATATTTAGTGAAATTCAAGATGAGTCTAAGGTTATTTCTGTTGTTGTTAGTGTAAAACCAGGGATCATCGTTGAGTCAAAAGAGGCAGATAAGGCTAATTATAAAGTTCTGAAAAGTCCCGTGGAAATTACTATTAAGTCTTTTGATGATACTGATATCTATCGTTATATTAAGATAGCTGAGAGCAGGATTCCTGGCCATTTATCTTTGGATAGTATTAAAATTGAGCGTAGTAGGGATGTTAGCTCAGCAGTTTTGAGGGCTATTAGTGCTGGCGCTAACCCAGAGTTGGTTAATGCAACTTTGGTAATGTCTTGGCGTAGTCTTATTCCTGATTCACAGGTTATTTCAGATAAAGATAACAGGTAGGTTTGTTGGTATGTTAAATATGATTAAATATAAAATAAAATTATCGTCTGTTACTATGTGTGCGTTGTTTGTGCTGGTTGTTTCCTATATGCCACAGCTGCACGCCCAAGAGCTAGTTCTTCCTAGTCCTACAGAAGCTGTTGATAAGGCCGTAGATGAAACTCTAGTAGAAGATACGGTTGATGATGAATCCGTTGATGTTGAGGAAAGCAAAAAGAAAGTTCATAAGAAAATCACCCTACCTAAAGGTGTACGGTCTTTATTTTTTACTTATTGGCAACATCAGGCGATTACTGATGCCAAAAACTCTATAGGATCAGTTCGAGCACCGACTCAGAGTGAGCTTGATGCCATGGATTCTGGTGATGATGTAGAAAAAGAACCGGGTTTGAGAGAGTTATCTTTAGGTGGAATTTTATTCAGGGATGAGAGTGACTGGGTTATATACTTAAATGAGCAGCGTGTTAAGCCCGATGCCATGCCAAAAGAGGTGTTTGATTTAAAAGTATATAATGAATATGTGGAGTTTAAATGGCTCGATGAATATACTAATCAAATTTTTCCTATTCGTTTGAGATCTCATCAGAGGTTTAACCTTGATTCAAGGATCTTCCTACCTAATTAATAATAATTATTGAAGTAAAGTAAGGCTAATTGTATGAGTATTAATTCTCTTGTTCTTAAGGGTGTGTCTGTTGAATATTCAGGCAAAGCTGTAATCCGCGATATCAATCTTGAAATTAAGAGTGGAGAAGTTTTTGGTCTTATGGGGCTGAATGGAGCTGGGAAGACTACAATGATCAAAGCTATTCTTGGGCTTAGGGATCAAAATGCTGGTGATATTTCTATATTAGGGCAGCATAAATCTAGTAAAGAGAGCAAGGCAAAGCTGGCTTATCTTCCGGAGAAGTTTGAGCCGCCATGGTTTCTAACTGGTATGGAGTTTCTTCGTTTTGCTATTAAGCTATATAATAAGAAGATTAGTAAGGATGAGATGATTGCTGCGGCGGAATCTTTGGCTTTAGATAGTGATGCTTTAGGGCGCAGGGT
>DAOWDF010000321.1 GCA_030639165.1 Alphaproteobacteria bacterium | reverse complement strand
TTACCAAGGTAAGATATTGTAAAAATCATGGTGTTGAATATCACAAGTTTTTATATTGGCACCAGAAATTGATCAGAACGACCACGGGCAATTTATTGCCTGTAATGCTTAAATCCGCTAGATCAGCAAATGCTCTATGCACAGTCGAATCACCCAAAGGCTATCGTATATCGATACACACTGAATATGCTTTAACTAAAGTACTATCTTGGTTATAAAATGCGGTTTGGTTTTAGTGATAAGATTTGGTTATACCGAAGTCCTGTAGATTTTAGAAAAGGCATAGATGGGCTAGTGTATTTAGTTGTTGAGGAGTTAAAGCAAGATCCGACATCAGGGCATATATTTATATTCAGAAACAGGCTAGGCAGCAGATTAAAATTACTGTGGTGGGATGTAAATGGTTTCTGGCTTTGTTATCGTAGGTTGGAACAAGGCAAATTTAGTTTTCCAACCTTAGGAGAGAAGATCTGGTTATTAGATCAAGATGAGTTAAGTTGGTTATTGTCAGGACTGGATTTCACCAAGCAAAAAAGACGACCGAAAGTAACAGCGACAAGCTTTATTTAATTGCACTGAAAGGCTCTAAATCATTGGGTTTCACGCATATTATTTGTTACAATTCTGTTTCGATTTTGGAGTGATCTTAATGACAGAAACTGAAAAACAATTTAAAGATAAAATTGGGCGACTCGAACAAGAGTGTGATTTTCTACGCCTAAAAAACCAACGTTCAGAAGAAGCCTATAATCAGTTGCTCTATGCGTTTAAAGAATCTCAACGCAATCGATTTGGCAGTAAGTCTGAACGATTTGTTGATGAGGCTCAGGGTGATTTATTTGCCACTGAACAAGAAGAAGCTGAAGAGGAACCAGAAGATAATATTGTTCAAATTGAAGCTTATAAACGCAGCAGAAATAGCAAACGTAAATTTCCAGATGATTTGCCGCGAAGAGAAGTTATTATCAAAGCAGAAGATCGTAACTGTTCTTGTGGCAGAGAAAAGAAACTGGTGCGTTATGAGGTGACAGAACTTCTTAATTATAAACCCGCAGTTTTTGAAGTGATAGAACAAAAGCGTGAATTACTAGCTTGTTCCTGTGGTTGTAATTCCATAACCATAGCACCTAATCCACCTAGAATATTACCCAAGATATCTGTAACAGAATCTCTTTTGGCATATCTTATAGTAAGCAAATTGCACGATCGCCAACCGCTATATCACTTAGAGAAAAAACTAAATGATCGATTTGGTATAGAGTTATCTAGAACCAATCAATCGCGCTGGTTTATAGACTGCGCTAATGCTTTGCAGCCGTTGATAAATTTAATGAAAGACCAGATTATAGATTATGACGTTGCAAGCTGTGATGCTACATCTCTACAAGTACTGGATGAGCCGAATCGTAAAGCGACAACAAAATCATATTGGTATTGTTTTAGAGGTGGATCACCTGATCAAAAAGTAGTGTTGTATGATTACAATGCTGAAAATCACAAGATGTTTTTAAAAGACTGGTTTGAAGAATTTAATGGCTATATTCATGTAGATGCGCAGAACATCTTTGATGATCTTGGCGCACAGAATAATATTGATCTGGTTTATTGCCATGCCCATGCTAGGCGTAAATTTGAAGCTATAGCTAAACAAACCGTATCTGATGGTTTGGCCAGATATGCGATAAGGTTTTATAAAAAGCTATATCGTATTGAAAAAGAAGCTAAGAGCATGAATGTTGATGAGCGTTATAAACATCGGCTTCAACATGCAAAGCCTCTCTTAGACGAGCACAAGAAATGGCTAGATGTCCACTACCCAACAGTGTTGCCGAAATCACCTTTAGGAAAAGCTTTTGCCTACAGCCTCAAACGCTGGGATGGGCTAGTTAGATATCTTAAAGATGGTCGGCTAGAGGTAGATAATAACGGCACAGAGCGAGAAATCAAACCTGGCGTTATTGCCAGAAAGAATTTCTTGTTCGCTAAATCAGTAGCAGGAGCTAGGGCATTATGTGTGCATATGAGTTTAATAAGAACAGCTTTATTACATGGTTTTGATCCGTATAAATATTATGTTGCTATTTTGGAATGTATTCCGCATTGCCAAACAGTTGAGGATTATGAAGCGTTATTGCCTTGGAATATTGAGCTGAAAAGAATTAGAGAAAATAAAATTACTGCTGTTGGGTGATTTTTTGAAAAATATTGAGAAAAAATGCTGATTATGGTCTAAACTACATTTTGTAAGATGGTTAAGTTACAATAATCGGGACGCTAATTATATTAGCGCAACTTGCAAGTTATTATTAGGAGAAAAAATGAATATTAAAAAATCAATCGCGGTAACGGCTTTACTGCTGGTTGGCATATTAAGCTTTTCACAAGCGTATGCATATACAACGGCTATATGCTGCGCATTCCCGGCTACTAGTACACCACTTGCTTGGTGTGTAGATCCTTATTACACAACTCCCTCTTTCTGCCCAAATCGCGGGGGGAAAGCTTCAGATAGTTGTAATTCAAAGACACTGATGATGGGTTGTTGAATACCCATTGCTTATGAGTAACCGTCACATGTACTTTACGTGGCGGTTACCGTTATTGCGAAACGACCCGCTCTTGCGTAAGCTTACGCAAATGCCATCTAATTTCTGCAATCTCGCTGTTGCAATCCATCCCAAATCCTTGACTCAATCTTTCATATTTATCTATCGTTAATTGATACAATCTTATGGCCTCTGAACGACGGTCTTGCTTGAACGCAGCTCTAGCTAAACCCTGGTTTTTTTCAGCTTCTCTTAGTAAGCGTTCACGCGAAGGCGCTTGAATTACACTATCATTATCTGCAACAACATCAATAGGCGCTAATGGGACTACAACTTCTGAAGTTAGCTCGCCCACTTCGCCTATACCACCTCTTTGCCGCATTCTTATTTCCTTATGCCAGTGCGGGGCCTCTAACGACAGATCTTCGCTCACATAAGGGCTTCCTTTGTGGTAATTTGCCAGATATTCGCTCAAACAATCTACGAAACTCCTATTTAAGCTTATATCTCTATCAGCATAATCATAAATTGGCTGAAATTTATGAAGCGTCATCATGGCCACAACTAAGACTTTAGTGATTGTTGGTGTACCCCTGCTAAAAAGAGACATCTGCTGAAAAATCCACTCAAAAGTGGCTATTTGCTTTAATTTAACCAATTTTGATTCTGGAGAGTTATCCACCATTTTTGTGCAACATATACGAAATAACTCCGCCATAAAATTGATCAATAATGCCGGGTCAATGTTGCGCGTATGCATTATCAAAGCGCTCGCGTAAACA
>DAOWDF010000177.1 GCA_030639165.1 Alphaproteobacteria bacterium | reverse complement strand
GCTGAGCTTCACGCTCACTAATCGCAACAGGACGATTTCCACCTGCACCAAGGAACCCACTAACTTTTGGTGTATCCTTGATCAAATGCCAAACATTATCATTCATCTCCAGCTTAGCAAGAACATAGCCCGGGAAGAACTTACGGTCTTTGCTAACACGTTGTCCGCGCTTAACTTCCATGACTTCTTCGGTTGGAACCAATATTTCTTCAATACAATCACCAAGCCCCTGCTTTTTTGCATTCACCGTAATAGATTCTGCAACCTTAGTTTCAAATCCTGAATAAACATGTAATACATACCAACGCATAGCCATACCTAAATAATCCTTCTTTTAAATCTTTATAATTCTCTACAGTCCAAGACCCATAATCATTTGAATCAGATACGCAATAATCTGATCGGCAAAATATAAGAATATGGATGATATAAACACCATAATGAAAACAGCAATCATACTTACTGTTGTTTCCTGTCGCGTTGGCCAAGTAACCTTCTTAGTCTCGCTCTTAACCTGACGAACAAATTCCACAGGTCCTTTTTTTGCTCCAACTTTCATTATTTTGCCCTCTTACCTAATTTTAAACGCTTCAAACATTACCAGCGGCGTGACCTCTTGTCACATTATTATATAGCCAGTATTTATGGGATTTAAATAATAATTACACCATAACAAATAGAATAGCCAGAGGAAAATTCTATTTAGTCTTTTTTCCACCGTAAAATAGGGTTACGCGCAGCTTTAACTTCATCAAGACGCTTACGCGGCGTTGATATGGGATAACTATGGAACTTCTCGGTATCACCTTCGCGCACATCGTTAGCTATACCCTTCATAGTCGCAATAAAGCGATCAATCGCGTCCTTACTCTCGGTTTCCGTTGGCTCAATCAGCATAGTTCCAGCCAGCACAAGCGGGAAATACACCGTCATCGGGTGATAACCATACTCAACCAAAGCTTTAGCCATATCGAGCGTTGAAACTCCGTGCTCTTTTTGCTTCTTATCAGTCAGCAAACATTCATGCATACATGGCTGCCCACCATATGGAGCGTGGAAATCATCAGATAGCTGGCTCAAAATATAATTCGCATTAAGCACCGCATCCTCAGATACCTGACGCAAACCATCTGCGCCATGTGACATCATATAGGAAAGTGCGCGCACAAACATGCCGAACTGCCCTTGGAATGCTTTAAGCTTACCTAGCGTTTCAGGTCGATCCGTTTCGTTTTCTAACGTATATAGCCCATCGTCACCCTTAATCACTGTCGGCACAGGCATATATTGTGCCAATTCCTCAGTACAACAAATCGGGCCAGACCCCGGCCCTCCTCCTCCATGAGGAGTTGAGAAAGTCTTATGCAAGTTGATATGCATTACATCCGCGCCAAAATCAGCCGGACGAGCTTTACCAACAATCGCATTGAAATTCGCTCCATCGCAATAGAAATAACCGCCAACCGCGTGTAATAATTCCGAAATCTCTAGAATATCAGTTTCAAAAAGCCCGCAAGTATTAGGGTTTGTAACCATCATACCCGCTATATCTGCTCCTTTTTCATCAGTGCGGTAAAGCGCCTCCTTAAAAGCCTCTACGCTCAAACGACCTGTCTCAGCAGTAGGGATAGAGCGCACTTCAAAGCCACACATAACAGCAGTAGCTGGATTTGTTCCATGAGAGGAATCAGGCGCTAAGATAATCTTCTTATGCGCATTGCCCTGTTGCTCATGCGCACGCTTAATCGTCATCATACCAGCAAGCTCTCCGTGAGCGCCAGCAGCAGGAGCAAGACATACACCTGGCAAACCTGTAAGCTCAGCAAGCCAGTTTTGCAGCTCATGCATAAGCTCTAATGCACCTTGAGCCGTACTAGCTGGTTGCATCGGATGGATATGGGCAAAGCCCTTCATCCGCGCTACCTTCTCATTAAGGCGCGGATTATGCTTCATAGTGCAAGAACCAAGCGGGAAAAAACCATGATCAATCGAGTAATTCCAAGTGCTCATACGCACAAAGTGGCGCACCACTTGTGGCTCTGATAATTGCGGCAGCCCTATGTCATCACGCATATCCATACCAGTGCGAGTTGGGGTATCCTTCAAATCAGGAAAATCAACGCCTGAATGCTCACTATGCTCCTTTTCCCAAAGCAGGTTCTCTTCATAGTTAAGCCCGCGATCCTGTGAATAATCAACTTTATCTAAACTCATTACAATATCTCCGCCAATATATGAACTAATTCCGCGACATCATCATCGGTCGTCATTTCCGTCGCACTCACAAGTAACCGATTACCGTCAAGCGCGTAACCACCAATAATATTGCAGGTCGCCAAGTCTTCAACAACTACAGAAGCATCCTTAGGAAGCTCAACAACAAACTCATTAAAGAAATGCTCATTAATCACACTCACTCCATCAACACCGTCAAGTGCATCGGCCAAATAACAAGCAGCTTCATGATTAGTGCGTGCAAGCTTCTTAAAACCATCTTCACCAAGCAAGCTCATGTGAATTGTAAAGGCCAGAGCGCAAAGCCCCTGATTGGTACAGATATTTGATGTGGCCTTCTCGCGCCTAATATGTTGCTCTCGCGTGGAAAGAGTAAGTACAAAACCGCGCCTGCCATCTGCATCCTCAGTCATGCCGCATAAACGCCCTGGCATTTGTCGCAGGTATTTTTGACGGCAAGCAAAGAAACCAAGATGCGGCCCACCATAACTCATCGGCATACCAATAGACTGCGCCTCACCACAAACTATATCCGCACAAGATGGCGAGTCCAGCATACCCAATGATACAATCTCATTAACTACAACAACTAGCAACGCCCCGCTTTCATCACACTTTTTACGCCACGCATCATATTTATGGGGGTTACCAAAGAAGTCTGGAGATTGCACAATAACGCAAGCCGTTTGCTCGTCTATGGACTCTAGCCCATCTGTAATCTTGCTATCCTCTATATTGCCCATATAACTTCCGAGCACCTCGCGGTAATGCGGATGTAACTCCGTTCCGATCACAACTTTCTTGCGCTTGGTTATACGCATAGCCATAAGCGCAGCCTCAGTCGTAGCCGTAGAGCCATCATAAAGTGACGCATTCGCAACATCCTGCCCAGTAAGTTGAGCTATAAATGTTTGAAACTCAAATAGAGCCTGCAAAGTACCTTGCGCTATTTCTGGCTGATACGGTGTATATGCAGTTAGGAATTCACTACGCTGAATAATATGATCAACGCTTGCAGGCACATGGTGAAAGTAAGTACCCGCGCCAAGGAAAAATGGACTATCTGGAGCCGCTACATTCTTGCGCGCTAAAGCAGACATCGCGCGTTCCACCTCTATCTCACCCTTATGATTGGGCAAATCCACCAAGCCATCAACCATTGCTTCTTTTGGAATATCAACGTAAAGGTCTTCAATGGAGCTAGCCCCGACAGCATCCAACATATCCTTACGAGCATTTTGTGTTTGCGGTAAATATCTCATTACATTTTTTCCTATATAACTCCAATAAATGTCATCTCGAACGCATCGCGGAGAGATCTAAGATTCCTCACATACGTTCGGAATGACAACAAATAATAAGCTAGTCTATCTCTTTCAAATATGCGTCATAAGCCGCTTCATCCATAAGATCAGATAAAGCAGATTCATCGGCTATTTTCAGCTTAACAAGCCAGCCATTGTCATTTACAGGATTAGATATAAGCGCAAGATCATCTACGACAGCATCGTTTGCTTCAATGATTTCCCCTGCTATAGGAGCATAAACCTCTGCTGCCGTCTTAACAGATTCAACAACTGCAATCTCATCGCCCTTGGCAACAGTTTTACCTACTTCTGGCAATTCGATAAAAACCAGATCACCCAACGCATCTTGCGCATGCGCAGTAATCCCAACAGCAGCAACTCCGCCGTCAACATATATAGCTTCATGGTCTTTTGTATATCTAAATTCAGCCATTTTTCTTTTTCCTTATTTTTTATTTTATTTAAATTTTTTACCGTCATACCCACGCAAAATCAAGAGGATGATAAATATTGTTTCTACTTACTTTTCATAGACTTAGTTTTAGCCTTCATAAATGGCATTTTAGCCACCTCAGCCTCAATATTACGTCCTCGTACATTTATAAGAACCTTCTGGCCAGCAGCCTCATACTCAGACGGTACATAACCCTGCCCTATAGCCATATCAAGCGTAGGAGAAAAGCCGCCACTGCTAAGCTCCCCTATCTTCTCATCAGCCTCATTACGTATCTCCGCGCCCTCACGAGCGATACCTTTGCCAGTAAGTTTTATACCCACGCGCTTTCTCTCAGGCTGCGACACTTTTTCTGCGCCGATATAGCCCTGATTATTCTTGCCCATTACCCAAGAAAGATCAGCTTCAAGAGGAGTAGTGTTACTATCAATATCATGACCATATAGACAATAGCCCATTTCCAAACGCAAAGAATCGCGCGCAGCCAAACCAATCGGCTCAACCAAGTCATTGGCGAGCAACTTATTCCAGACCTCTTCGGCTTTATCATCAGGAATACTAATCTCAAAACCATCCTCACCAGTATAGCCCAGACGGCTAACAAACATCTTATGATCATCCGCAAGCCATAAGCCCATATAAGGCAAATCAGAAAGATCAATATCCAGCACATCCTTCATGACCTGCTCAGCTTGAGTTCCCTGCAATGCGATAAGCGACCAATCATCGAAATAGGTAAATTCCAAATCATCGGGCAAATTTGATTTAATCCACTCAATATCTTTATCCTTACAGCCTGCATTAATAACCAGATGAAACTCATCCTGCGCAGTTTTAGTCACCATAAGGTCGTCGATAATACCCCCATTTTCATTGGTCAAAACCGTGTACTTAGTGCGGTTTATACCCAGCTTCTCAAAAGATGATGGAGTAATTCTTTCCAAAAACTCCTGAGTTCCCTTACCTTTAATGCTAACCTGCCCCATATGTGAAACATCAAACAGCCCGACATTTTCGCGAACCCACTCATGCTCCTTCTTAACGCCCAGCGCATAGTAAAGCGGCATATCATAACCAGCAAATTCACCCATTTTTGCTCCATGTGCAATATGGGCACTATGTAAAGAAGTCTTGCGTGACATCACATCTCCTGCTTTTGTAATTTAGAATAGACAATGCATAGCAAAATTATGCCATGCTTTTAAAGCCCAAAAATGCAATTATTTGAAATATAATCTAGATAACTGGAAATAAAGAGTGAAATGATAAGGTTAACGCCCAGAAATATCCTGAACACCACGTATTTTTGCTGCCCTTTTCTTATATAGCATATTCTTTATTGGATCGCTTACATCCATGAAGACCTGCTTATACTCGCCATCCTCGGACATGATATCATGGACATTGTAATATTTTCTTCCTACTACATAAACTTCACTTGCAGTAATACGCCCGCCAATTCCTTCAAGGATATGGTTCTCCTCGCCATAACTCACAATGTGATACGCTCTTTCTGGAGTACCGCCACGCCTACTCTTAGCAAAGCTTTTTATTAATGAGTTCATTACATTACGGTAAAAAATCTCATCACCATAACGCACATCAATATTGCTCATAGTTAATGCAAATGACAACACACCGAAATTAACAAGGTGCTTATTAAGCAGCTCATGATAAGCCACCACAGCATCATTAACAGCCTTAGCATCTCTAGACTCACTAATCACCCACGCATGTTCAGTAAGCTTATCAAGAATATGCTTCGAAAACGGATTATAATGCATGGTTTTCGAATAATATGATCGCAACATAGGCACTTTTTCATCCAAGCGATCCGACTCCGCGCCTGAAACCATTCTCTTCAATAGGGCATTATATTGTCTCCCATATTCATCAACGGACTTTTGCCAAGCCTCATAGTGCATAGAAGATATTTTTGCTTCTGAATCACTCTTTGCCGAAGCAGCCAAAACAGGTGAGGAACTCACAACAAACAAAGCACATAAAACAAAAACCAATCGCATAATAATTACCCCCTTAATATATAGCCTCATTATACAACAAAAAGCCCCGCTAAGAAAAGCGGAGCTTTGAATATTATTAAATACATGAAGATAAATTGTTCCAATTCGTTTTTGCACTAGGCACGAGGAGCGAAGCATATGTTAATACGTAAGCAACGAGTAACAACGTGCAAAGACTAAGTGGGGCAATTTATTCAATAATCTTGCCAACAACGCCGGCGCCAACTGTACGGCCACCTTCGCGGATAGCGAAACGAAGACCTTCAGTCATAGCGATTGGTGCAATCAACGTCACTTCCAT
>DAOWDF010000317.1 GCA_030639165.1 Alphaproteobacteria bacterium | reverse complement strand
GCAGCACATCCACAAATTCGTGGCTTTTCATCGCCTGAAGCGTATCGCCATAATGTGATCGTATATAGCCGTAATCTATAAATAGAGCCGCTCCGCCATTCTTATTTAACAGCTTAGCACAATCATCTATAAAGCCATTACGCGCAGGTGATACTTCATATATCTGATTAGACTCTGTTTTAGTGGGAAGCATTTCAAGCAGCGCCTTATCCGCTTTGCGCCAGCCATATTTAAACGCCCCGCTATCAATGGTGATAATGCGCTGCTGCCAGCCATCTTCTCCGCGCTTTAATTGCTCAATTGGCAAGGCATCAAGAAATTCATTCCCCAATATTATACACGAGTTATCCACAGAGACATCAGAAATATTTTCATGCCATTTAACATCATATCCATCAAGGGCTTGCCTCTGCTTTTTACGCAATAGAGGGCTTGCCTCAATTATATGGATTTGCACGGCCTCCACAAAGCCACCCACGCATGAACTAACGCGCATAATATCAGCGAGCAATGTGCCGCGCCCTGCTCCGCACTCAATTAAGTTAAGAGCTTTAGGGCTACCCATACGCATCCAAAGATCAATGACCCACGCGCCTACGACCTCGCCAAACATCTGGGATATTTCTGGCGCAGTTGTGAAATCTCCGGCTGCCCCAAGTGGATCACGATTACTGTAATAGCCGTGCTCAGGATGGATTAGAGCTGTAGATATGAACTCGCCAAGATCAATCCCGCCAGCCTTATCAATCTTATTGATAAGAATTTGCTCTAGGTTATTTGGCATCTTTATTCGTGCCTGAAAGCTTACCTTGCGCCGACAAATAAACCAGCAAAGCTCCGCCTAAAATCATTGGTAAGCAAAGTAACTGCCCCATAGATATAAACCCTCCGATTAGCCCGATTTGAGCATCTGGCTCACGGACAAACTCTATCAGAGCGCGGAACAATCCGTAACCGACCAAGAACATTCCAGAGACCGTTCCTGATTTTGTTGATTTATCGCGGGTTAGGATATTTAGGATAATGAATAAAACTACCCCTTCCAACGCTGCTTCATAAAGCTGGCTTGGGTGGCGTGGCAACGGATCCTCAGGGAACGCAATCCCCCACGGCATAGTAGTAACCTTACCGTAAAGCTCCGCATTCACGAAATTTGCTATGCGCCCAAAGAACAGCCCTACAGGCGCGGCTGCACAAACAATATCCGATAATTTAAACAATGGGATATTATGAAGCTTGCTGAATCCAAGCGTCGCAAAAATAACCCCTATTACCCCGCCATGAAATGACATGCCGCCATTCCAAACTTTTACTATCTCTAGTGGATCGCTCAAATAGAACGGCAGGTTATAGAATAAAACATAGCCAAGGCGCCCCCCAACGATTACTCCGATCACGACCCATGTCAGAAAATCATCTATATCTTGAGCATTAGGGCGATCGCCTTCCTTACCAGAAACAAGCTTAATGCAATATTTCCAACCGAGAAGAAAACCTGCCAGATAGGCCAAAGCATACCAGCGAACAATTAAGGGCCCAATTGAAAATGCAACAGGGTCAATTTGAAAAATATTAAAATCCATAATTACTTAATACCCTTATGTATAAGTAAAATCAAACCATATATTTACGACCTAATTAAGCTATACACATTTATCTATTTATCTATTATCGAATCATCTTGATGAATAATAGACGGCATGCTAGGAGTCAAAAATCAGAAAAATTACAGAAGTATGAAGGGTCATAATCAATGGATCAGCTAGAAAGCTATGATAACGCCAATATAAACCCACTGGATAGCGTTGAGGATATTCTAAGTAACCATAACTGGACTTACGACCGCACAAATCAAGAAGAAATAATTGTTGAAGTTGCTGGTAAATCTTGCAATTACCGCCTGCTTTTTGTTTGGCAGGAACATATGAATGCACTGCAACTTTGCTGCCAATATGACTTACAAATTAAACCTGATAACATCCAAGTTGCAGCAACAGCTTTAATGGATATGAACAGTGCATTATGGATGGGGCATTTCGAACTATCCAAAGGCAACCTATCTCCACATTTCCGTCAGACTTGCCTGATCCATGAGCACGATCATAAGGCAGGATACGGCCAGATTGAGGATCTTGTTGATATATCCCTAATACAATGTGAGCGTTACCAGTCAGTGTTTTATATTTTGGCAGAAAATGACAATGTAGATGCTGAAATGCTGTCATTTGCAATGATGGAAACTGCTGGAGAGTCTTAAAAGTTGTATAATGTAACTCTTATCGGATGTGGTAAAATGGGCGGAGCTATGCTGCGCTCATGGCTCGATAACAACCTTATAGGCAATATCAATATCATTGACCCTAGCCCTCTTCCTAGTGACTTACAAAGTGATAATAGAGTAAGTTATATTAGCAAATATGACGGCTCTAAAATTGATAGCGATATAGTTATCATTGCCGTCAAACCGCAGATATTAAGTGATGCTGCGAAGGATATTGCTGAGAATATAAACTCTGGAACTCTATTACTTTCTATCGCCGCGGGACAGAGCATTACTACATTAGAAAATATTTTTGGTAGCGGTAAAGCCATTGTGAGGACGATGCCTAACACCCCCGCCGCCATAGGCAAGGGGATCAGCGTTTCCATTGCTAATGATAATGTAAACCGTGAGCAAAAAGCAGTGGCGCAAGCATTAATGGATGCTAGCGGGCAGCATATATGGATTAGCGATGAAAGCCTTATGAACGATGTGACCGCTCTTTCGGGCAGCGGCCCTGCATATGTTTTTTATCTTATAGAGGCTCTCGCAAAGGCAGGAGAAAAAGCTGGCCTTGATAGTGATATAGCCACGCTGCTTGCGCGCCAAACTGTCATAGGCAGCGCAGCATTGGCAGAAGCAGAAAACGATATAAGCGCAGAAGCTTTGCGTCAAAATGTCACTAGCCCCAAGGGCACAACCGAAGCCGCCCTCAATGTATTAATGGATGGTCGTTTTCAGGATATATTGAGCGAGGCCATAATAGCGGCAAAAACCCGCGGGATTGAGCTTGATTAGTTATTTATCAACCTTCATTTTCCTTGGTGGGTTTTTAGGGCTGCCTATCTCTGGCGCGCGTAGATAAACTGGATCACAGTCAAGATCACCTTCCTCGCCTGCAAGCTTAGCTATGGCTAAAGCAGTTGGCATTTCTATCTCGTGGAACTCATATTTGCAGTCATCTGCAATATCGCCTTTAAATCTGCTGGACGCGTCACCTAACACCAGACATCTACGATCACCTATTAAGGAGATGATATCCACAGCATCAAGCGCGGCTTTATCAGAGCAAGAAAGCCCCGTTGCTCCATTAAACATTTGAAAATAGTAATCACTACGCTTGGTTTCGAGCAGAACTCCGTAATATGGAGTATCCTGAGCGCTACTTTCTTCAAGATATGTGTTAAGAACTGCCTCAAATGTGCAAACTCCCTGCACTGGAATATCAAGAGCCAGCCCCAAAGCTTTAGCAGTAGCAAGACCAATGCGCATTCCTGTAAATGCCCCAGGGCCTTTTGTGACCGCAATCAAGCCAAGATCATCATAAGCAATATCAGCATCTTCGAGTGTAGAATTAATCATCGGCATCAAGGCTTCCGCCTGACCACGGCTCATTGACGTAGCATCCTCGCCTAGACAGCTATCAGAGTCAGTGTCATACAGGCAAACACTGCACCCATTCATTGTGGTATCAATTGCAAGTGTAATCATGTGCTAGAACTCTTCAACAGGACGTACTTCTTTTACCTCGGGAATATAATGACGTAGCATATTCTCCACACCCATTTTCAATGTTGCAGTTGAGCTAGGGCAGCCAGAACAAGCTCCACGCATTGATAGATACACAACGCCTTCCTCGAAACGCTCAAAAACTATATCACCGCCATCCATGGCAACCATCGGCCTTACCCGCTCATCAAGCAAAGCTTTGATTTGCACAACCACCTCACCATCATCATCATCATCATCATCACCAGAGCCATTATCATCTTTCGCATAGTAATCGTCATCCAATATTGGCTGGCTCGTTGCTAGATGTTCCATCAAAGCCGCCAAGATCATTGGCTTTAGCATTGACCAATCAGTATCATCTGCCTTGCTGATAGAGACAAAGTCAGCGCTTAAAAACACTCTAACCACCCCGACAAGGCTAAATAAACGCCGCGCCAATGGGGCTTTAGCAGCATCAGAAGCGGAAGCAAAATCTATCGTTCCAGCCTTTAAAATCTCCTGCCCTGGAATAAATTTTATGGTAGCAGGATTAGGTGTTTCTTGTGTTTCTATAAACATCTATTTATCTCCTAAGTGCCCTGGAATAATTATAAGGGGAACTGGTAAACGCGCCAACCCCTTACCAGAAAAATAACTAACCAAAGGACCAGGCTTTGACGTGGTTGCAGATGATGCAAGGACAAGAGCAACTATGTTATTATTTTCCTCGATAGTTTTTATTATGATATCGCTATTATCGCCCTCCTCTATAAAAACCATTGGCATATTACCATTAGCTTCAACAACCTGACCAGCTGCGTTCCATATCATTTCCTCAGCATGCTCACGCATTTCTGCGCGCACACGATCCTCTATATTCTGCCAATTTTGGACAGGCATAGGCTCTATAACATTTAATAATGCAACATAGCCGCCTTCTGCATTAGCAAAACTAGCAGCAGCGTCAACTGAAGATGTAAATTCGTGACTACCATCTACGACGACTAGATAAACGCCTTTGCGTCTAACATTTTTTGTATTTTCATCTTTCATAAAACACTCCTATAATTCAAAAAAGTATCTAGGTTTTAACTCTCAACACACTGACAAACCATCCTGAAAATAATGCCAGAAATATACAAACAGCAGCATATATCAGGCTATAATCATATGCAGAATTATTAATAAAGGCATTTAAGCCTACTTGCTTAACCACCAGAGAATCAAGTTTATAATCTGAAATCTTATTATCCTTAATCAAGTAGCTATGTATTTTATACTCCCCAGTTGGCGCAGAGGCAGGTACTTTAAAGCTAGCGCGGAAGAAATTATTATTAATGAATTTAAGCTTTACTGGTTCCTCGAAAAACACTCCCAGTTCACTGCTTTTCCTTACAAATTCATTATAGAAGTTCCTGTCATTTTTTAACTTCTTTGAACTTTTATGCTTTATTTTCTTAAAAAGTGCCTCATGGCCAATGCCATTTTCCAACATTACATTTTGTAAATGCTCACCGACCTCATCAGTGCTTATAGCATAGCTATAATATATAGGCATATCAGTGAACTTAACATAGTATCTATTTACCCAAGTGCCCATAACCTTTGCTTTTTGCCATATAGTTACATCTTTTTTAGGGCCTTCAACAACTATAGCTACATTAGTGTCTTGATCACGGCGATCACCGAACAACTCAATCGTTGAACCATCAAAACCAACCGTAATATCAATATGATTACTCGCGATAGCTACAGCCAGATCATTATGGTTGGCCTGCGCGCATAAAGGCATAGTCAAAAATGCGGAGAGTAACATCAAACATCCATAGTGCTTTTGCTTTATTTTTACACTAGGCAACCGAGGCGAATAAAATTTTAACGTATTACAATACGTGAATTTTATGAGACCGAAGGGTAACAACGTGTAGAGATAAATGAAAAGCGCTATAATTACGTTCATTTTACCACCATCACAAACAAATCCGATGGCAGTAAAAATAGCTGCATCGCAATTTGCGAGCAAACCCCAAGAACCAGCAATGCCAAAATAATCCTAGCTCTTGCCCCAGTTACTTTTTTAGAGGCCACAACCCCTATCTGCGCGCCTATTACACCACCAAGGATCAAGAAGAAAGCCAGCAATATATCCACGCTGTTACTAACTGTTGCATGCATGATAGTTGCAAATGCACTAGTGAAGATGATTTGAAAAAGCGATGTTCCCGCAACTAATAATGGAGGCATCCCAAGAATATAAATCATTGCAGGAACAAGCAGAAACCCGCCACCAACACCCATTGTCGAGACAAGAAAGCCACTAACAAAACCTATACCACCTGGCACAAGCACGCTTATATATAGCTTGGAGCGCGGAAACCTCATCTTATATGGCAATTTATGAATTAAAGATGGCGATTTAAATCTGTTAAATTCTGACTTAACAGTTTTCTTTTTGAACATTGAGAATGCGCTCTCAAAGAGCATCATCATGCCAATAGATCCGAGTAAAACTATATATAGCAATGATATAATTAGGTCGATCTGCCCTAAATACTTTATAAACTGGAAGAATATTATCCCAACGACAGAGCCAAGTATCCCGCCAGCAAGCATTACACTTCCCACCATGAAATCAACGTGACCACGCCGCCAATAAGCCATAACGCCACTTACACCAGAAGCGACGAGTTGGCTACCTTGCGTTCCAACAGCAACCGCCGAGGGAATGCCCATAAATATCAAAAGAGGCGTTGTTAAAAACCCACCACCGACACCAAAAACGCCAGATATAAAACCAACGAAACCACCCAGCAGGAAAATAGTCTCTACTGGTATGCTCATTTCTGCAATGGGTAGGTAAATTTGCATTATAACTCCGCTAGATCACCAATAAAGTGATCGGCAAGCATCCGCTCTATAAAATATTAAAACTTATAAATATCGTTGCTCTTAGGCCCTTGCACTTCAACGGGGCCATCACCCATAAAAGGTCTATAATGGCCGCTTTTATTCTCATGAGTTACCTTACCAAAATCAACTGACTTTATAACCCCAAGAAAAGATCCGCGCCATTTACTATGCAAGCTTTCCTCTGAAGAACATTCGACCACATATAATTGATCATGGTAAAGCGAAGCAAACATAATGCCGCGCTTACGAACTATAGGTCCACCTGTAGTCTCGTAAGATGCATCAATCATACTGGCATGACCAAAGCCTAAACCAGCTTCATCCTTAAAGAACTCTACTTCGATATCATTATACTCACCAAGATAATCATCCCAGAACTCACGGCTAAACTCTACTTTTTGAATATCATCATTAAACTTATCAGGGAAGATTACAAAACGACGATCACCACGCACACGTACGCGGCACCCTGCATGGTCATTAACCCCTGGTGCGATAATGGTTAACTTATCATCTGGTTTTTGATTGCTAACTTTCTTCCATAGATCGGGGAACGACACGGAAAACCTATCATCCTGATCCTCCACAAAGAATATCTCAGCTCTAGCTGGTGAAGAAGTAACCGAAAAAGCAGCGGAGCACAGTATAGCCCCGACTAGAAATGATTTGATAAAACTATTCATGATTTGTATCGCCCTGATATATTAAAAGCCTTTTATATTGTGCTATTTTAATCACATAAAAGCAAATAACTTATTAACAAACCCCCAGAAGTTTTAATAAATTCGCAAAATGATCGGTATTATGTTATTAACCGATAATGACAAAAACAAATGTAATCGCAGCAACAACATTAACTTTACTACTAAATGGGTGCGCCCTAACTAAGGGCCCTAGCCCCCATGCCTCTCCACAGGAAAAATCCTGCCATAACTTAGCGCGCACAGGGAAGTTAGCAAAAGTACAGGATACGACTGAAAAAGGTGGCATTGCTGGTGGAGTAGCCGGTGGAATAGTAGCTATAACAAGCCGCACAGGAATTTTAAATATACCGATAGTTAGTGGTTTCGGGGCAGCTTTGGGAGCCATATATGGCAGGGCTGCACAGGAAAATGAATATAACAAGCAATTTACGCAGTGCATGGAAGGACATACTAATGATCCTCAATACAATACACCTGCTCACCAAACATACGACCGATAGACAACACCTAAACTAAACAACCAGATAATTACGATCATGTTCTAGCGCAGGAATAGCTGTGCGGGCTTTATTTACCTGATATATATTAATGTCAGATATGATAATGCCCTCACCACTTTCTTTTTGCGCCAACACTTGCCCCCAAGGGTCAATAATCATCGAATGACCATAGGTTTTCCGCCCGCCCTCATGCTCACCGACTTGCGCAGGAGCGATAACATAACATCCAGTTTCAATGGCTCTAGCGCGAAGAAGTACCTCCCAATGCGCCTTACCTGTAGGCACTGTGAAGGCTGCTGGTACGCATAATATATTCGCCCCGCCCTTAGCTAAATCACGGTAAAGGCCAGCAAAACGCAGATCGTAACAAATGCTTAGCCCAGCGGTAAAATCATCATTAAGCTTAGAAGTAACCGCGTTTGAGCCAGCGTCCATAACATCGCTCTCGCAATATGTTTCACCATTGGCTAGCTGTACGTCGAATAGATGAATTTTATCATAAGTGGCAGATAGCTTACCGTCTGCGGAAAACAGGAAGCTACGATTTAGTAACTTCTTACTATCATGCTTGATCGTCATCGAGCCAATAAGCAATGTTATATTCAGCTCTTTAGCCAGTGAAGCAAAAAACGGAACCCCGATATGATCTTCTTGGGCTTGCGCAGATTCTAGCTTTAGCTCCGCTTCTGATCTTATATGGCAAGTGTTCTCAGGAGTGGCCACAAAATTGGCTCCCTGCTCAACCGCGGCTCGGATAAGATGCTCCGCCTTTTTTAGGTTTCCTTCAATATCGGCGCTGCTAGTCATTTGCACGCAGGCCACCTTCAATGTATCAGCCATTTATGAGTTTATCCAACTCACCACTAGCAGCGAGAACATGAATATCATCACAGCCACCATAATGTATATCATCAATAAAGATTTGCGGCACAGAGCTAGCACCGCCAGTACGCTTAATCATCTTAGCGCGTTCAGGCTCATTACCAGTGATGTTATGCACGGTATAATCAAGCCCCTTAGAATCTAACAATGATTTAGCACGCTTACAATACGGACATGTAACCCAACTATAAATTTCGATTTTAGCCATTATATATCGCCTCTCTATTTCAATGTTATTGATGGAAGTATTATACACCTAATAAAGGTAAAAATACAGGGGACACTCTACTTAAACTACATAGATAGCTCTTCAGTTCCGACACTATTGAAATCATCTTCAATAAGACGCTGAACGTCACCACCATACATTCTTGTTTGATCACTAGAGAGACTATCCATTGCGCGATTAAACATAGCGCGTGTTGGAGGCGCATCTACTTCTGCATTTACTAAATCACCGAGTACCACCTTACTTGCTCGCTTATAGGCATCAGATAAAATCGGCCCTAGCCAAGCATGCCTGATATTACCCTCATTACCCTTAATAGTCTCAAGAACATCAGATACTTGCATATGATATTCTTCCGCATATTTACCTGCATTATCAATCATAATTTTATTCCTTATTACTTACACAGTTATTGCCTGATAATTTTTACTATAATGACTTTTAGAATACAATTATTATATATTTAATCATGAATAACCCGCGCCAAAGTCAATATATGAACCTGCGCTGCGCCATATTTTCGCAAGATTTTTGTGCATTCATGTGCGGTGGCACCAGTAGTATAAACATCATCAATAAGGATTATAGACTTGCCCTTTAACCGCCCCCTATATTTAATCGGGACATCAAAGGCTTTGCTAACATTTTCAAGGCGATCCTTAGTGCTCAGATGCCCTTGAGATGGGGTTGAGCGCACACGCTTTATTGCCATGGGTAAATGCACAATACCCACGTGCTTTGATAAGCTTTCGGCGATTAATGCCGCTTGATTATAACGCCTCGAAACAAGCCTTAAATGATGGAGAGGCACTGGCAGTAAATAATCCGCATTAGCAAGCATCCCCTTACCTGCCTGCGCCAACCAAGGGGCAAAGGAGCGCACGATATGGGTTTTATCACCATGCTTAAAACCTAATATTAGATTTCGGCTTATATCATTATATCTAAAAGCTGCGCGCGCGGAGTTAAACTCTGGCGGGTTATCCAAACAACTCATGCACTTACCGACCTCTCCAACATCATAATCAAGTGGAATCCCACAATGATTACATAGCGGATCAGTAATAAACTCCAGCCCTCCCCAGCCTTCAGGAGATATCATACCTTGCGCATCTACAATATCACCGCTTAAGGGGCAGCGAGGCGGCAAAATAATATTAACCCCACTCTTGATAATTTCTTGCAAATTTACCGATATATTCTTCATAGATAATTTTAGTGCGTTATGATTACAATGTGGGTACTATGCCCAGCATATAACAAAATAACAACGAATTATACGGTTATGAAAGATACCCTTGACGTCAGCAAAGTAGATTATATTAAGGAGCGTAACGAGCTGCTTAAGGATATATCCTATGAAAAAGTGCGTGATGCATGGTTTACCATGTCTCACCTATTGATGGATGAAGGCGATAGAATCCTTGATATGGGGTGTGGTAATGGAGAAAAAACCTTTACCATGGCTGCACTTAACCCTGAAGTTAACTTTATTGGCATTGATAAAAACAGGGAGAAAATATTAGAGGCTAGAGAAACCTACAAAGCTCCAAATTTAAAATTTCAGGTTAGCGATTTATCGGAGGCATTTTGCCCACCAGAGACTATCGACGCCATAATTAATTCCTACACTCTACATAATGTATTCTCGAACGCTCTTTATAATGAGCGCATAATAAGTGACACATTGCGCAAACAGTTTGCCATGCTGAAGAATGGCGGGACGATGTTTATCCGTGATTATGCCAAGCCACCGCAAGATCAATTTGTTCTCATCGAGATGCAAGATAAAGAAAGCGAAAGTGAGGATCTTGCTGACCTCTCAGAAGCAGACTTGCTTATCTGGTATTCAGAGCATGCACGCCCAAAGCAAGATGAAGGATGCGGGGGGTTCTTTCTAGAAGAGATCACACCTATCCATGATGGCACACGCCTATTCCGCCTGCCCTACAAATGGGCATATGAGTTTATTATGCGCAAAGATAAACGTGAAATCTGGGAAAGCGAACTGCCCTTTGAATACACATTCTATACCGTCCCTGAATTTAGAAGCGAGCTAAGGTCTTTGGGCGCGCGCGTGCAATATTCTGCCCCGCATTGGGATGATGAGCATATAGAAAAGCATTTTGATGGTAGCTTCAGATTATTAAACGATCAGGAAGAGCCAATAGGTGATCCACCTACCAGCTTCATTGCCGTAGCTCTAAAACAGCCAGAACGCTCTAGCCTTGATATAATAGAGCGGCGAATGACCAAAGAACCTACTGGTAATATTGCGATCAAAACTATGGTTGATCAGCATAATGGCAAGCTTACCGATGTCGTTACACGCGAGAGAGAAATGGTGGAAATACTGCCCTATCGCATTGCTAATGATGGGCGATTATATATATACCTTCATGATGGAATTGTGCGCGGAATAACAAATAGCGTAAATAGAAGCGGAGTAAATATCGATGGTAGAGAATGGTCAGGTCATATGCTTGAGACTCTATCAACTAACTGCCAGAATGTTACTGAACTTGGGAAAATCACACCTGCAAACACTAAGGACTTTTCAAAATCATATCTAGGATTAAAGCCTGAAAAGGATGCTATTCTTGAAGAAGGCCCTGTATATTACCCTGACCCTAATTATATAGATGAGCGTATCCACACTTACTTTCTTCCCGTGCAAAAGCATAAGAAAATATTAGAGCCGCAGCCAAAAAACCACAAAGCCCATAACTTTAAGGCAAAAACCGTTATCCGTGAATTGAACGCGCAACTTGTTTTGGACTCTATTGCTGTTGGCCTAACGCCTAACTCAAGGCTAGAGCTGCAAATATTATCATTAATGCAAAATGTTAATATTAGGGCGGAAAACTGGATAAGTAGAGATATAATCATCGAAAAAGGCAAAATTACAAGTGACTTTGACACTCGCGAATTTCTTAGACAGGGTGAAAATAGCGACTTACGTTTTAAAGAAACAGAAGAAAGCGCAGGTCAGATACGTAAAATAGACTCCATATTCGTTGAAGAAGGTCAAGACCATGGCGGGCGCACTGGTATATCCTCAGAGAATATGGATTTCATTATACCTCAGCAAGAAACAATAAATACCGCCGTAGTGCTGCCAATAACAAAAAGTACTAAGGGCGATCTTCATGCTGGTTGCTTTGTTAAACATATGCCAGTGCCACAACGCTATGAAGGTAACGGCCTTAGCGTTAGCGCACCACAATTTAATATTCCACCAGAAATAACTAATACAAAAATGCTAAAGCAATTTATTGCCAGCAAATTTGGAATAACCCCAAATCTAGTAATGAAACTGGGGGAGAGTTATTTTTCTCACACAGGAATAACGCCACAAAGAATTCACCCATTTGCAATAACCTCTCCGCCTGATGACCTTGCTGATCCTGATATGGTGTTCATTCCCTTTCTAGAATTTATGAAGCTTTGGAGGTCTATTTCAAAAGAACAGCATTTTATGCTAACCATTGCGAGAGCATATAGATTTCTTCCTGAGCATATAAAGATTCAAGCTAAGATTGATGTTAAAGTTGTACTTAATAACGTATTTAAATCTGCGCAACCTGAATGGACTGTTCCTGCATATGTTGCGCCTGTAGATACACAGGCTAGCAGCATTAACAAGAACAACGAAAAACACATCAAGAAAGATGCTGCGATAAAGAAAAAAAAGCTGGCAGCTAAAAATTTAGATATCAACCTGTTTGATGAGTTTGAATATGAAATGGGTTATTTCTCAGAAGATCATGAAGAAGGGCTAGAAAATGAGCCAAAGCCAGAAAGATAGCTCTAATATTATCATCTTTGATAGAGATTTGATAAGGCGCAACAAAGAGCGATCTGCCGTAAATTTCCATGATCATGACTTCCTGTTTAAATGGAGCAGAAACGAGCTCTCAGATAGAATCTCTGATATAAACCGTAGCTTTGATAACGCCCTACAAATCGGATATAGGGGCGGCCTTACCTCAGAATATCATGATAAGATCGGCAATATTGTAACTATAGATATGGTTGGTAAGCCTACAAATTTTAGCGGTAATTATATACAAGCCTCGGAGGAGTTTCTGCCCATAGCTCCTAAAACTATGGAGCTGGCCTTAAGTAATTTGAGCCTGCATACAGTTAATGATTTACCAGGAAGCCTGCTACAGATAAAAAATTGCCTCAAAGATGACGGGCTGTTTATTGCCTCGATATTTGGCGGTGAAACATTATACGAACTTCGTAAAATCATGAGCGATGTTGAGATTGAGCTATATGGTGGCATAAGTCCGCGTATAGCTCCCTTTGCTGATAAACTTCAAATTGGTGAGCTATTAGGGCGAGCTGGCTTTGCCCTTCCTGTTGTGGACTCCGATATTATTACAGTTACTTATGATAATATATTCAAATTACTCCATGATATTCGCGGCATGGGGGAGGGAAATGCAATATTAGCGCGCAATAAAACTCCGCTTGGAAAAGAGTTTTTTATGCGTGTTGCGCAAAAATATGCAGAAGAATTTTCTGAGGATGATGGGAGGATTGTGGCTTCATTTGAAGTTATTTTCATGCTGGGATGGACGCCGCACAGCTCTCAGCAAAAGCCCCTAAAACGCGGCAGTGCGGAATATAGCTTGGCTGACGTTTTGAACGGTAAAAAGGAAAGTATGCAAGATGATTAAAATTGAAATACTTTCTATGTATAGGGATAATTACTGCTTTCTACTGCAATCACCATGCGGTATTAATGCGGTTATAGATGCAGGTGATCCTGCGCCTACTATTAACTTTCTTGATGAGCATGGTTTAAATCTGGATTTCATCATAAACACCCATCATCACTGGGATCATGTTGATGGAAACGACATGCTTAAAGCCAAATATGGCGCAAAAATTGTTGCTCCTGCAAAAGAATCTGCACAAATAGGCGGCGTGGATATAGAGCTAAAAGATGGTTATATTTTTATGCTTGGAGAAGAAAAAATGTTAACAATAGAGACTGCTGGCCATACTATTGGGGCTATGTGCTATTATTTTGAAGATAGCTCCGCCCTATTCACTGGTGACACTGTATTTTCAATGGGATGCGGGCGGTTATTTGAAGGCACAGGGGAAGATATGTTCAAATCTTTTGCCAAGATAATGGCTCTACCTGATGATACTATGATTTATTGCGCCCATGAATACACGCGCGGAAATGCAGGATTTTGCCTCTCTCAGGATCGTGATAATCCAGATTTAAGAAAGCGTATAGAGCAAGTTAAAGAGCTGCGCTTACAAAATAAGCCGACAATCCCTGTATCGCTCGCCACAGAAAAGAAAACTAATATCTTTATGAAAGCAAAAAGCGCAGAAGAATTCTCCGCGCTTCGCATTAAAAAAGATAATTTTTAGTAGAACGTTCTAGCTATCCTTACGAGGAGCTGGGCGACGGCGACGCGGTGCTGATTTTTGAACAATCGGAGAGTTCCCTTGATTTCCACCATCACTATCATTCAGGATTGGTGTTTGTGGTGCTTTATTTGTTGATCTATGCGATGGAATTGGAAGTGGCTTTGATGTTGAATGCTCGCGCTCACTAACAGCTAGCTCTATTTCCAAACGTGAAGAAACTTTACGCAATTCATGGATAGCTGACTGCAATGCTTCCTTTACATTACTATCTTTCTTATCTTCAATCCACTTGCCATAAGCTTCCAAGCAAGTTTTTGATGTTTCAGATAAGCGTGTTTGGATTTCATCCATAAAAAAACTCCTAATTATAATATATACTAGATGCGCACTCTAGCTTTTTGATTACTAAAGCGCAAGTAATTCAATCTTATAAAATTTAAGACTGACCAAAGACGTTATTAATTTGCTGACTAACGCGGATAAAAGTTGTGCGCTTAGATAGCTCTTTCAGGCTTC
>DAOWDF010000059.1 GCA_030639165.1 Alphaproteobacteria bacterium | reverse complement strand
CTGGATGGCTGGGATGGTTTCGGCCTAGCAGTGCAGGCTTATCAAAAACGCGCCCTTCCAATAATTAAGTATTTAGCAAATTCCGCTCGTGAAAAAAACAGGAAAATTCAAATACGTCTAGTTAAAGGCGCATATTGGGATAGCGAAATTAAACATGCACAAATGGGGGGCTTCCCCGAATACCCAGTTTTTACACGTAAAACCAACACAGATTTATCATATTTAGCATGCGCGCAGCTTTTATTTACAAATTCAGACGTAATATATCCAATGTTTGCAACCCATAATGCTCATACAATTGCGGCCACACAATATATGGCAAAGCAGGGCGGCATTTCCGCTAATGACTACGAGTTCCAACGCCTACACGGCATGGGGGAGCGCCTATACTCCCATACAATCAAAAAGAAAGATACTAAAGTACGGGTGTACGCCCCCGTCGGAAAGCATAAAGATTTACTGCCTTATCTTGTACGTAGATTGCTGGAAAATGGAGCTAACTCTTCATTTGTAAATCACCTGCTTGATAAAAATATTAAGGCCGAGGATATTGCAGCAGACCCAGTAGCCGAAATTCTCAAAACTAAAAACCATCGCCACCATAAAATAGCCCTTCCCAAAGATATATTTGGCGAGGAAAGGGTTAATTCCTTAGGGATGGATTTAGATGACCCACTATCGTCACAAGATTTACTGGATTATGTAGCTAACTATAAGTTGCCTACCCCACCCAATGCGATAAATAGCAGTTATATTGCACCTACATTTGAACGTGCAAAAGACTGTTTTGCACTATGGAACAAAAAAGACGTACAGGAAAGATCGGCAATAATTGAGCGTTTTTCTAACCTTTTAGAGCAAAACTCACAAGAATTCGTCGCAATTTTGGTACATGAAGCAGGAAAAACCATTCCAGATGCTCATGATGAATTACGCGAGGCAGTAGATTTCTGCCGTTATTATGCCGCTCAAGCGCGTAAAGATTTTTGCCCTGACGGAAGGTTAATGCAAAGCTATACTGGCGAAACTAACCGCCTAATATTAGAAGGACGCGGAGTTTTCGCATGCATAAGCCCATGGAATTTCCCACTCGCCATATTTACAGGGCAAATTATCGCAGCCCTCGCCGCTGGCAATGCGGTTATAGCCAAACCTGCGTCACAAACCCGATATATAGCAGCACGTACAGTAGAATTAATGCATGAGGCAGGAATACCGCGCGACGCGCTGCACCTAATGATTGGAAATGGAGCATTTGGAAGTGAAATAATCGCACACAAAGATATTGCAGGCGTAGTCTTTACTGGCTCAACCGCTACTGCCAAGCTAATCCAACAAATATTAGTAAATAATGATTCTATAGTTCCTTTTATCGCCGAAACAGGCGGGCAAAACGCAATGATAGTAGATAGCTCCGCCCTACCAGAGCAAGTGGTAGACGATGTAATAAAAAGCGCCTTTAGTTCTGCTGGACAAAGATGCTCCGCCCTACGCGTACTGTACCTACAAAGTGAAATTGCTGATAGCGTCATATCAATTCTTAAAGGCACAATGAAGGAGATAAAGGTAAGTGACCCCTCGCATATATCAGCTGATATCGGCTATATAATAGATAGTGCCGCAAAAATAGCTCTAGAAAAGCACATTTCATACATGCAAGGCCGCGGTAAATTGCTCACAAAAGCCTATGCAGCTGATAATAGCCAATTACTTGAGCCGATAGCCTACGAAATAGAGAATATTAATATTTTAAAAGAAGAAGTTTTCGGCCCCGTCCTCCATATTATTCGCTACAACTCAAATGACCTTGAAAACATTATAGAGCAAATAAACTCTTGCGGTTACGGCCTTACTTTTGGCGTACATAGCCGCATCAAAACAACCCAAGATAATATATCATCCGCAGTTAACGCAGGTAACATATATATAAACCGCTCCATGACTGGCGCCGTCGTAGGCGTACAGCCATTTGGAGGTATGGGAATGTCTGGTAGTGGCCCCAAAGCTGGTGGCCCCTACTACCTGCATGCATTTGCCGTTGAAAAGCTTATATCAACTGACATAACCGCCTCTGGTGGAAATGCTAGCTTATTGTCATTATAAACTCTAGATTTTGTCACTGTTTATGCTATTACTTCTACATATAGTCATATTTAGGAGCGTAAAATGAAAATATTATTGGTTGGGTCAGGCGGTCGCGAACATGCATTAGCTTGGAAATTATTACAATCAGAAAGCTGCACTAAATTATATTGCGCCCCTGGGAATGCAGGTATTTCAAAAGACGTGGAGTGCGTCCCAATCCAAGTTGACGATATCGAAAAACTCGTAGAATTTTCAACGCAAAACTCCATAGATTTAGTCGTTGTTGGCCCTGAAAATCCACTTGTATTAGGTCTAGCTGATGCACTTAACAATGCCAATATAAATGTATTTGGCCCTTCGGCCAAGGCCGCTGAACTTGAAGGTTCAAAAGGGTTTATGAAGGATCTGTGCGCAAGGCACAATATCTGCACAGCCAAATATGGCCGATTCACTGATGTAGATAAAGCCACCAAATTCATTAACGATGCAGGCGCGCCAATAGTAGTAAAAACAGATGGCCTAGCCGCAGGTAAAGGCGTTATCATTTGCGAGAATGAAGGCGAAGCCGTAAAGGCTGCCACAGATATGCTCTCAGGTGAGAGCTTTGGCGCTGCAGGAAATGAAATCGTAATCGAGGAATTCCTTGAGGGCGAAGAGGTTAGCTTTTTTGCACTCGCAGACGGAAAAACTATTATGCCACTTACTTCCGCGCAAGACCATAAGCGCGTGGGAGAAGGTGATACTGGCCCCAACACAGGCGGTATGGGCGCGTACAGCCCCGCTCATTTCATGACCGATACGCTAGAAAAGCAAATAATCGAGGACCTGATAGAGCCTACAATTGCTGGCATGGCAGCAGATGGATATCCATTCACTGGGGTTTTATTTGCCGGCATAATGGTAAAAGACGGCATTGCTACATTACTTGAGCATAACATACGCTTTGGTGATCCTGAATGTCAGGCGATCATGATGCGTATGCAAGGCGACCTAGCGCAGATCTTACTGGCTGCCGCGCAAGGACGCTTGGATGAGGTTAGGAATGATATAAGCTGGTCAAATGATGCTGCTATGTGCGTTGTTATGGCGGCGGAAGGATACCCTAGCTCCTACAAGAAAAACACGGTTATACGCGGCATAGACCAAGCGAACAGCGTTGATGGAGCGTACGTGTTTCATGCAGGTACAGCCCGTAATAATGATGGAGATACAATAAGTATCGGCGGGCGCGTACTAGGCGTCACCGCGATAGGATCAACCATTTCACAAGCACAAAGCCAAGCCTACAAAGCAGTAGACTGCATCAAGTGGCCAGAAGGGTTCTGCCGTCGTGACATAGGCTGGCGCGCCTTAAAAGCTAATAGCGCAGCAGCATGATTAGAACTAGCGCTTAGCCTTAAAGAAATCACGTAATATCTGACCGCATTCATCGGCCATCAAACCATGTACGACTTCAGGGCGATGGTGACAGGTTGACTGCTCATAGAATTTACCGCCATTCACTACCCCTCCGCCCTTAGGGTCACTAGCGCCAAAAACGACGCGGCCAATCCTAGCAAATGAAATCGCCGTAGCGCACATAGCGCAAGGCTCTAAGGTAACGTACAGTGTATAGTTAGGAATGCGTTGCGCCCCTGCTTTTGCGCAAGCCTCGCGTATAGCTAAAATTTCTGCATGTGCGCTTGGATCATTAAGTCTACGTGTATTATTGCCAGCTTTTGCAACCATATTCCCGCCCTCATCCGTAATAACTGCGCCAATTGGCACTTCATCACGCAAGGAAGCTGCATTTGCCTCTTCCATTGCGGCGCGCATAAAGCTATGGTCTGTTTTTAGATAAGGATTTGTCATGAGTGAAGAAAAGCATAAAGGCGAGAGAATTGCAAAGGCAATAGCACGAGCAGGAATTTGTTCGCGCCGAGACGCAGAAAAATTGATCGAAAAAGGTAACGTTAAAGTCAATGGCAAGCAAATATCAAGCGCCGCCTTGAATATCACCACAGAAGATCACATCGTAGTAAATGGCAAGCCATTACCTAAATTGGAGCAAACGCGCCTATTCCTTTACCACAAACCTCCAGGGCTTGTGACTAGTCATAGAGATGAGAAAGGACGTTCAACCGTATTTGACGAACTTCCAGATCATATGCCCCGCGTAGTTAGCATTGGTCGCCTCGATTTAAATACCGAAGGATTATTACTTCTTACCAATGATGGTGGTTTATCACGTCACTTAGAGCTTCCCGATACGGGATGGAAACGTAAATATCGTGTACGTGTCAACGGCAAAGTCAATGAACGCAGGCTTTTAAGCCTTAAAAACGGAATAACTGTTGAAGGCGTACGTTATAAATCAATTGATGCAAAATTAGAGGGCCAGCCAGAAGATAGAGAAGAAGCTGGAGCTAATTCTTGGATATCCATTACCTTGCTTGAAGGTAAAAACAGAGAAATTCGCCGCGTTATGGAGGCTCTTGGCCTGAAGGTTACGCGCCTTATACGTACAGATTACGGCCCATTTTCATTAGGTAAAATGCAACGCGGCGCGGTCAGTGAAGTTAAAACTGATGTTATGAGCAAGCAAATATCACAATATTTTAAGGATAAAAATATAGTTTTAAAGCGTACAGAGCCAGAAAATAATACAAGGTTCGGTTCTACGAATAACAGTGAAAAAACCAATAATTATAAAAAACCATACGCCAAATCAGGTGATTCTAACAAAAATACGCAAAAAAACACCGGTTTTTCTAAAAAACGAGATAAAAAGTGAAAATAGTTTCTGGCATATTTGGCGGCAGAAAGCTATTTACACCTCAAAATAGAGACGTGCGTCCAACAAGCGATAAAATTCGCGGAGCAATATTCAATATGCTTCAATCACGTGGCGCTATTGATGGGGCAAATGTCCTCGATGCTTTTTGCGGTACAGGTGCATTAGGGTTAGAGGCCCTATCACGCGGATCTGACCACTGTACGTTCACTGATAAAAACCGTCATTCACTGGAACTTGCGCAAGATAATGTAGAAATGCTCAATGCTGGCGAAATATGCACATTATCCACTAAGGATGCAACGAAAATAAATGCGCGTACAGATCAACAAAAATCATACGACTTAATTTTCCTTGATCCTCCATACTCAAAGGGGCTTGTTGATCAGGCATTATCCTCACTTATTAAGGGGGATTGGATTAGCCCTAATAGCTGGATTGTATGCGAGACAGAACGCTCCTGCACTATAGTAATAAAAAATGGCTTAATATTAGACGGCGAAAAAACGTACGGTGATACAAAGATTACTTTATTGAGCTATCAACCAATCGCTCCAGAATAAAGCAGCCCCAGCAATGCTACTCCCAATATTACGCGGTATATTGCAAAAACTTTAAATGTCGATTTTTCCAAGAATTTCATCATTAGGGTAATAGCCAGCAAGCCTGCCACAAAAGAGAATATAGCAGCTATTAGTGCGTCCAGACCAATAGACATATCGCCATTTTTGAGCAAACTAAGCCCCATCAATGCACCTGCACCGCTTATAGCCACCATCGCAAGCAACATTGAGTAATGAGCGGCTTCCTTGCGGCTAAACCCTAAGAAACGCGCAGCGCTCATGGTTATTCCTGATCTACTTGTCCCCGGTATTAGAGCTAATATCTGCGCAGCTCCTATAATTATTGCGTCCTTAAATGTTAAATCCTTAACACTGCGAGTGGCAACTTCTTGCCTATCAGCCCACCATAAAACCACGCCAAAAATTATTGTAGCCCATGCAATCACATGCAGAGTTTTAAGCCAATCAGGCTCATATAAATGCAGAATAAGGCCTGCCATAATCACAGGTACAGAGCTTATAAGTACGTACAGCGTTAGCTTAGAATTATCAGAATTGCGCTCACCCAAAGTTATATCTTTAACACCACATAACATACGCAGGACATCGCGCCAAAAATACAACAATACCGAAAGAAGAGTACCGACATGCACAGCTATATCCATAACCATATTCTCAGCATCCCAGCGATCACATTGATCTATAGCACAGTGAAAAAGCCCTAAATGCCCGCTTGAGCTTACTGGCAAAAATTCTGTTAATCCCTGTATGACAGCAAGTAATATAATGTGGTATAAGATCATAATAGACACTGTTAGACCATATAAGAGAGAAAAACAATGATTTACATTGCTGGCATTATTGGTTTTATCCTAGGCTTTATTATAGGCCTGATGTTGCTGTCATTTCTTTTAAATAATGTCAGTAAAAAAGACATGCTGGACGACCCATATATAAAATGGAAATACGGAAGTCTGAACTGGATTATTGCCATACTTGGCTCTTATATAGCCACCATAATATATGAGAGAATTTTTTTATAGATTGCAGGAAATTATTTAATAGAATCTAACTTGGTAAACTTACTTATAAGCTTATCTGAGATTTCATTAAGTTTTTTTGCATTTGCCACTATATTTTCAATTATATATTGCGCTTCTTCTTGTGGCATATCAGGTGGAATCTCAATATAATCAGATTCAGTTTTTATTCGTGCATAATAATGGATAATAACGCTTGCCATACGAGCGCCAAATAAATTTATTTTATCCACGTTACCATCAAAAACAGAACGCCCTAATCCTGGACTTTTTTGTACAACCTCACCAGTTTTTTGATACCTAGGCACACTATCCCTAACATTAAACTCACGCAAAGTTGCCTCATAGATAACAAGATACGCCTCTATTTTTGATTTATTGGTCTTTATTTCCGCATCAATCATACAAGCTATTACATGTTTTTCTTTATTTGTAAGGGCGCGTTCCTTAGCAGCTAAACTTAT
Organism: Alphaproteobacteria bacterium; assembly: GCA_030639165.1. Taxonomy (GTDB): domain Bacteria; phylum Pseudomonadota; class Alphaproteobacteria; order Micavibrionales; family Micavibrionaceae; genus UBA1672. The sequence goes on along the minus strand of DAOWDF010000059.1, from coordinate 149 downwards.
AGACTTGTTCTGAATAGCCACAATGCGGCTAAATCCTCGCATTATATAAATAATAAAAATAACAACCATTACAACAAAGGCAACCATCGCAGATATAATACCTTTAACTAAAGTATCATTACCCAGACTAAAGAACCCCTGACTTACTT
>DAOWDF010000083.1 GCA_030639165.1 Alphaproteobacteria bacterium | reverse complement strand
TTATCAAATTTCTCACGCGGTGCATGGCTCATCTTTATACCCTACCCAATCTTAATTGTTGTATCATTGACAAATTCATATGGAGGAACCACCAAATTCTTGGGAGCAGGTCCTTTGCGAATACGACCGGATGTATCATAGTGAGAACCATGGCAAGGGCAGAACCAGCCTCCATAATCGCCTCTAGTTTCCGTCATTTTCTGACCCACAGGAATACAACCCAAATGTGTGCAAACTCCAATAGTAACTAGCCATTCAGGGCGCTTAACGCGACTTTCATCTGTTTGCTTGTCGGTTAAAGAAGCTACCTCTACGGCTTTTGCCTGCGCGATTTCATCTTCGGTTCTGTGACGAACAAAAACAGGTTTACCCTGCCACATCACAGTTTTAGCTTCGCCTTTTGGAATGCCGCTAATATCGACTTCAACAGTTGAAAGAGCTAACGTATCTTTCGCAGGATTTAACGAATTAACAAGTGGCCATGCGGCAAGAGCGGCGCCAAATGCGCCAAATGATCCTGCTAATAAGCTCATAAAATCGCGGCGAGTTTCGCCTTTTGGGGTATTATCTATTTTTGTATCGGCTGACATTTTTGTCTGAACCTCTTTATATATTAGGTATAAGTTATAAACGAAATCTTTTTAGACACATCTTTATAATAGATCAAGCACTTACTTTCTAGCCCTTAAAATAAAATTATGCTTTTATTCATTAATTATTTTAAGTCGTTAAGGATGGAAAACCGTAAAATTGAAAATAGCTCTCTACCAGCCAGATATACCTCAAAACTTAGGAGCGATGATGCGGCTTTGTGCCTGTATGGGGGCTTCGCTAGATATTATAGAACCATGCGGGTTCCTTTGGAATGAGCGCAAGATCAGGCAATCAGCGATGGATTATTACGATAAAATCACAATAACCCGCCATAATAGCTGGGATGATTTTATGACTGAATATAGTGGTAAGCGGCGCATTATATTAATGTCTACCAAGGCAGCAGTTCCCTATACCGACCTTTCATTTGAGTCGAGCGATATATTACTGGCGGGTAGCGAAAGCTCTGGAGTTCCTGAGAATGTGCATGAAAGCGTTGATAAGCGTATATTCATACCTATGAAGCATGATCTGCGCTCACTTAATATAGTCAACGCTACATCAATGATTTTAGGTGAGGCTATCAGGCAGACAGAGCTTTAACTTGAGCCAAACAAGCTGCTTTATCTGCCTTAAAATTCTGATCTATCCAGAAATCTTCTATAGCTTCTAGCGTAGCGCCGAGCCCTGATCCCTGCGCTATTCCTGCCTCCATCAAGTCATGACCGTCCACAGGAAGGTCTGGGATATCCCAATTCTGGACAATATCCAGTGCCTTTGGCGCAAAGGAGTTCATGACCCTATCCTGCACCAGTTCAACCATTAGGGCTTGCGCAGTTATAGCGCGACCAAACCTATACACACTCTCACATACAGCCTGAGGAGATGACAGATCACAAAGGCTTAATGAACCTGAAATGAACCGCATATCCTTTAGAAAAATCTTTGGGAAAAGTATTAAATTCTGCATTTTCTTGATATTATCCAAATTCATAGCGGCGAAAACGAATAAGCGCGAGGATAGCGAACCCAAACGATAGCGGGATTGAAAACTACAAAAATGCTCAAAAAACTCAAGATCAATATCAGGGAATTCAAAATCTTTTAAAACACCATGCTCAAACATAACTTTAATCACATCAGCAGGCTTATCAGAAGCTATGATTTTGAAAAATTCTTGCGTAATGCGCTCTCTTGATAGCTTAGAGATATTTTCCGCGCCAGCCTCACAAGCCCTAAGCCCTTCTGCATCATACTCCCCTGCCCCATAAAGAGCAGAAAAGCGGAAAAAGCGTAATATACGCAAATGATCTTCCTCAATGCGCTGAGCCGCATTACCGACAAAGCGCACTTTACGCGCGTCAATATCGCTAACCCCGCTATTCAGTGGGTCAAAAACATTACCCTTTAAATCCATGAGCAGCGTATTCATGGTAAAATCACGCCTGCGCGCATCTTCAACCCAACAGTCTGTGAATTCTACTACTGCGCGCCTGCCATCGGTTTGCGTGTCTTGGCGCAATGTTGTGATCTCATATACTTGCTCACCAATTACGGCCGTTACAGTGCCGTGATCTATTCCTGTAGGTATAACCTTAACCCCTGCATTTCCAAGGGATTTCATTACATTATCAGGTGATAAAACCGTTGCAACATCTATATCTTCAACCGATTTATCCAGCAATACATTACGCACACAACCCCCGACAAATAAGGCCTGCGGCGTGTCCAATGGGGCATCACCTTGTAATATTTTAAACAGACG
>DAOWDF010000155.1 GCA_030639165.1 Alphaproteobacteria bacterium | reverse complement strand
TCCCAGCTTTGCAAACACTAAAACCCCCACCATTAATTACATAATAATACAACCAAATAGTTATCAATTCTATAATATTCTATAATAGACTTTGGTAATTAACAGGAAGAATGACGTTCCATTGAGGCTGCTATAGTCAGCATTTACACAGAAATAATAACTTAACTAATATATGATACAATCATGCTAATGATCCCAATATTTGAAAAGGGTTTAACATGAGCAAGTCAAAGAATCTTACAAAAGTAACGGTATGCGGCGGCGGAAAAATAGGGCGAATTGTTGCATTAATGTTATCTGATTGTGGTGATTATGAAGTTAGTGTAATTGATCGAGATGAGAGCCAATTTCCTAGATTTAAGGACATGGATAATGTCTTAACAAACATTGTTGATTTATCTAATCAAAAAGAAATAGAAGAGGCTGCACGAGGAACTGACTTTATTATATCTACTGCTCCATTCTTCCTAACGGCGGTTATAGCCAGAGCAGCAAAAGAAATTGAAGCACATTATGTAGACCTAACTGAAGATATAGAAGCTTCTGATATGATTAGGGAGTTAGCCAAAGATGCTAAAACAGCTTTTATCCCACAATCTGGACTCGCTCCAGGATTTATATCTATTGCAGCTTATCATGTAGCTAAAGGATTTGATGAATTGGAGCAGGTCAGAATGCGTGTCGGCGCATTGGCTAAATACCCTAATAATGCAATTAAATACAATTTATCATGGTCAACCGCAGGGTTGGTTAATGAATATTGTCATCCGTGTAATGCCATTGTCGATGGAGAGCTAACCAAAGTTGCCCCACTAGAGGGTTATGAGCATTTCACAATGGATGGCACTAACTATGAATGCTTTAATACTTCGGGTGGTCTTGGCACTTTGTGCGAAACATTGGGGGGAAAGGTGAGGGATCTTAATTATAAATCTGTGCGCTATCCTGGCCATCTAGATGTTATGCGCTTTCTTATCAATGATTTAAGGATGAAGGATAAGCAGGAGCTTCTAGTAGAAATATTGGAGGATGCAATTCCTTATACCAAGCAAGATGTTGTGCTTGTCTATGTTGATGTGACAGGGGTAAAGCAAGGCAAACATTTGCAGGAGACTTATGCCGTTAAAATCTATGCAGGAGATATCGCAGGTGAGCATTGTGGGGCTATCCAGATTACTACGGCTGGCGCAGCGTGCGCCGTTATTGATTTGGTGCGCGAGGGTAAGCTGCCACAAGAAGGTTTTATCAAGCAAGAAGATATTGATTTTGATGATTTTATAACCAACCGCTTTGGTCGCGTTTATGCGCCAGGGGAAATCACCGCTAAAGCTGTTTAAGGGAGATAAATATGAGCAAGCATAATTCACTTCTTAAGAAACTGGGATTTACAAAAGCAGAGCTTAATAGCGGTAAACTTTTGGTGCATAGCCCGATTGATGGCACTAAACTAGCTTCAGTAAAAGAGCATACAGTTGCGCAAACAAAAACAGTTATTCAACGATCACAAAAAGCCTTTGAAGAGTGGCGAGCTGTGCCAGCGCCTGTTCGTGGTGAGCTGGTGCGTTTACTAGGCGAAGAGCTAAGAGCATCAAAAGATGATCTTGGTAAGCTTGTAACTATTGAAATGGGAAAGACCTATACGGAAGGTCTTGGCGAAGTACAGGAGATGATCGATATCTGTGATTTCGCTGTGGGATTGTCGCGCCAGCTTTATGGGCTGACGATTGCCTCCGAACGCGCTGGGCACCATATGCGCGAAACTTGGCAACCTATGGGGACATGCGGGGTTATTACGGCGTTTAACTTTCCTGTTGCTGTCTGGGCATGGAACGCTGCGCTTGCGCTTATATGCGGCGATAGTGTTATTTGGAAACCCTCCGAGAAAACTCCTTTAACAGCCCTCGCTACACAAAAGATTTTTAAGCGGGCGGTAAAGCGTTTTGGCAAAGCTACTAAATACTTAAATCAAGTTATTATCGGTGCGGCTGATCTCGGGGAAGTTTTAGCTACTAGCAAAGATGTTCCAATTATTTCTGCCACAGGATCAACCCGTATGGGACGAATTATAGCCCCTAAAGTTGCAGAGCGT
>DAOWDF010000093.1 GCA_030639165.1 Alphaproteobacteria bacterium | reverse complement strand
GTTGATCTGTTTCTAATGCTAATTTCGCTGAAGATTCCCTGAATTCTGCGGGGTACTGCTTGTATTTCCTTGATGACATTGTTTCTATTCCTTATTTTAGACTTTTATATATTTTCTGTCCGGAATAGTGTAGCCACATCATCATCTCTAATCATTCTGCCTGTTGCATCTACATTTTGGGCAGGTTGTCCAAAACCACCAACGGCAGAAGTAGCATTTTCATTATGCTTTTCTTGCAAAATATGAAGAGCCTCTTTTTTTGCTGTTCCTCATTCTGATTATGCTCTTCAAGTCTACGTGCTATTTTTTCACGATTTACAGTTGGCAGTGCATCCCTTACATTATTTTCAATGACTTCATTAGTATCCAAGAGATCTTCAGAAATTGCACTCAACGGTGTTGCCTCTATAGAAGGAGGGTTTTCAGGATCATAGGCCAAATTATTGCCAACCGATCCGTGGTGTTTGCTGTGAATATATTCCTGCGCAGTAACAAAAAAATCAAGAAAAATTGTCTATATTAGGTTATATCTGATAATCCCCCTGATTTTTTATATGATCAAACTTTTAGAATTTAGTCTCTCTAGTGGACGAGAAATTAAAAACCTTCTATTGTGGCGCATCGATATATATCTATAAGGAAAAAACATGAAAACACGCGCAGCCGTTGCTTATAAAGCAGGTGAACCCCTTGTCATTGAAACTGTCGATCTAGAGGGCCCAAAAGCTGGGGAAGTCTTGGTTGAAAACATGGCGACTGGCGTTTGCCATACGGATGCCTTTACATTGTCAGGAGATGATCCAGAGGGCGTGTTTCCTGCTATTTTAGGGCATGAAGGAGCGGGGATCGTTCGTGAAATTGGCAAAGGTGTAACATCCGTTGCCGTTGGTGATCATGTTATACCGCTTTATACGCCAGAGTGCAGAGAGTGTGACTTTTGCTTGCATCCCAAAACCAATTTGTGTCAATCGATCCGTTCTACTCAAGGGCGAGGGGTGATGCCAGATGGTAGCAGCCGTTTTTCAACTAATGGAAAGAGTATCCTTCATTATATGGGGTGCTCAACTTTTTCCAATTTTACGGTCTTGCCTGAAATTTCTGTTGCTAAGATTCGTAAAGATGCTCCATTTGATAAGGTTTGTTATATTGGGTGTGGCGTAACAACAGGCATTGGCGCGGTTGTCTTCGATGCTAAAGTAGAGCCAGGTTCAACAGTCGCAGTTTTTGGTTTGGGTGGTATCGGCCTGAACGTTATTCAAGGCGCAAAAATGGTGGGCGCTAGCCGTATTATCGGAATTGATATAAACCCGCGCAAGGTTGAGCTTGCTAAGAAGTTTGGTATGACAGATTTCATTAACCCTAATGATACACCGAATGTTGTAGAGGCAATATGTGACCTTACCAGCGGCGGTGTTGATTATTCGTTCGAATGTATTGGGAATGTTGATGTGATGCGTCAGGCTTTGGAGTGCTGTCACAAAGGTTGGGGAGAAAGCGTTATTATTGGCGTAGCTGGTGATAAAGAAATTTCAACAAAGCCGTTTCAATTGGTTACGGGGCGCGTATGGCGGGGCTCTGCATTTGGTGGCGCTCGTGGTCGCACGGATGTTCCAAAAATTGTTGATTGGTATATGGATGGTAAAATCAATATAGATGACTTGATTACTCATACGATGCCGCTCGATGAAATCAATACAGCTTTTGATTTGATGCATGAGGGGAAATCTATTCGTAGCGTTGTTATTTATTAGGGAATCTTAAAGATGGAAATGTTAGAAAAACATAATTGTTTTGAAGGGACACTTGGTATTTACGAGCATAATAGCGATGCGCTGGGTTGTGCTATGAAGTTTTCGGTGTATTTGCCACCCCAAGCTGAAAAGGGTGATGTTGCCTTCACCACTTTCTTATCTGGACTTACATGTACGCATGATAATTTCACAACTAAGGCTGGGGCATATGCTGCTGCTGCAAAATATGGGCTGGCTATTATTGCGCCCGATACATCCCCGCGCGGTGATGATATTCCCGATGATGATGCCTATGATTTTGGCAAAGGGGCTGGGTTTTATATCAATGCCACCCAAAAGCCTTGGGCGCAGCATTATCAGATGGAGCAGTATATAGCGCAAGAATTAAATGACCTTGTATGCGGTGAATTTCCGCTCAATAAGAGCCAGCAAGGTATTTTTGGCCATTCTATGGGTGGGCATGGAGCCCTTACATTACATTTGAAGTATCCTGAGCTTTATAAAACAGCATCGGCGTTTTCTCCGATCGTTGCGCCGTCACAAGTTCCTTGGGGTGAAAAAGCTTTTAGCGGTTATTTAGGAAATAACAAAGAAGAGTGGGAAAAGCATGATGCTTGTGAATTAATGCGTGGATTTGGTGCGCGGGCATCTTATCCAACGATTTTAATTGACCAAGGAACAAGCGACCCGTTCCTTCACGATCAGCTTAAGCCTGAGCTGTTTGGTGCTGCCTGCAAAGTCGCAGGGCAGGGCTTAACGCTCCGTATGCATGAGGGCTATGACCATAGCTATTACTTCATTCAAAGCTTTATGGCAGATCATGTGCATCATCATGCACACTGGCTGAGAGATAATAGTTAGGCCCATATTACACACGCATCTGTTAAATTTTACGACATGTTCTAACGGGCATAACTATTGAAATATTAATTTACTTGTTAAACCGTATAGGGCTGCCGTTTCTATCAAAAGCGAGGAAATTAGATAGATTGCCGCCAGTTTCTACAGTTTGAACCATCATTTTTAAGGACTTGGTTGCCTCATCAGAACTGGGCGCAATACCATTCTTGCCAGAGAGGCAAGCTATTAAGACAATTTGCCAATCCTGCTTAATGTTCTCAGACTCTGTTACCAAATCAGAAAAACTACCCAGCTCATCTGGAGTTTTATCCACGCACATAACAGGTTCTAACTCTCCACCTTGACCAGAATGAAAGCGAGTTAATTGCTCATCCTTATGGTTTTTAGGTAGAGATGTCTTTAAAAAGACAAATAGTAAACGTTGTGGCTCATCCTGTTTTTTGGCTGCTGATAACAGGGATTCATAGTCGGTTATATTAATAATGATATTCCTTTTGGTTAGCTAACAAAATGTCAGTTTATTATTTATTCTTTATCCGTATATTAAATCTAACAATATTTCTACAATTGCAAATATTTTCTGTGATTTTCATGTTTAAAAATCAAACTGGCCAAGTGTTTTATTAAGAATACTTCCTCTTCTCCATGTTTTGTGCGATAAGCTCCTGAGCTAAGGAGTAATATGAATGTTAACCGTATCAAATTTGACCTATAAAATCGGCGCCCGCACAATACTTGATGAATGCAGTATCAGTATTATGGACAACTGGAAGGTTGGCGTTATTGGCTTAAATGGCGCTGGTAAGTCCACTCTGTTCAAATTGATTGCAGGTGAACTGCAAGCTGCTGGCGGCACGGTAAGTTTTCCTTCTAGCCAAAATATGGGCATGGTGCGACAAGATATTGAAGAAACAGACGATGCGTTGATTGATATAGTCCTTGCCGCAAATGAAGAAATGGCGGATCTTTGGAAAGCTACGGAAAGCGAAACAGATCCCAATAAAATTGCAGAAATCTATGAGAAGTTATCCGACATGGATGCTTATTCAGCGCCATCTAAAGCAGCGCGGTTGTTAACTGGGCTTGGATTTAAGGAAGAACAGCTAAAAGAGCCATTCTCATCATTCAGTGGAGGTTGGCGCATGCGTGTGGCCTTGGCCGCTGCTTTGTTTGTAGAGCCTGAGATTCTATTGCTTGATGAGCCAACCAATCACTTGGATTTAGAAGCCATCATGTGGCTAGAGGCTTATTTAGCCGCATACCCGCATACGCTTTTGATTATTTCCCATGATCGTGAAGTATTGAACCGATGTATTGATCACGTGGTTCATGTCGATAATCAGCAGCTCACCCTTTATACTGGGAATTACGATACCTTTGAGCGTGAACGAGCGGAGCGCCTTGGGCTGCAACAAAAAATGCACGAAAAGCAACAGGCCGAGCGCGAACATATGCAAAAGTTTGTTGATCGCTTTAAGGCACAGGCGAGTAAAGCCCGTCAGGCGCAAAGCCGCATGAAAGCCCTTGAGCGGATGGATATTGTTGACGCGGTTATAGCGCATAGAGCCGTTAGGTTTTCATTCCCTAACCCAGATAAAATCGCCTCACCGATGATTTCAATTGATAAGGCGGACGTTGGATATACGGAAGGAAGCCCTATACTTTGCGGCGTTCATGAGAGCGTTGATAGGGATGATCGCATCGCCATTCTTGGTGCGAATGGTAACGGTAAATCAACGATGATGAAGCTTATAGCAGGAAAGCTTGGCGTGATGGAGGGCGAGGTTTTTCGCTCCAATAAATTACGTATTGGATATTTCGCGCAGCATCAGACGGAAGAGCTGGATGTAAATGCCACGCCTTATGAAGAAATGATGACCATGATGCGTCAGAAATACCCCGAAGTCAGCGAGCCAATCGTGCGCGCAAAGCTTGGTTCCTTTGGGTTTTCTCGGCAGCTTTCAGACAATAAAATATCAACATTAAGTGGTGGAGAAAAGGCGCGTCTTTTATTCGCGTTTATGAGCTTTGATGCCCCTCACCTTCTTCTATTGGATGAGCCAACTAATCACCTTGATATTGATGCGCGTGAAGCGTTGGTGCAGGCGCTCAATGGCTATGAGGGCGCGATCATTATTGTGAGCCACGATCCAAATATGATTGAGCGGGTTGCTGATCGCTTGTGGTTGGTAAAGGACGGCGAGTGCGGCCATTTTGATGGCGATTTAGAGGACTACCGCAAATTTACTATCCAAGCGCGCCGTGATGCGCGTAAGGGCGATAAAAAGAAGAAAAAGGGCAAGGGCGAGTCTAAGGACGCGCCAGCAAAGGCGGTTACGAGTTTAAATCCGCAAGCGATCACCAAGCTAGAGAAGAAAATTGCCAAGATGGAGGAGCAGAAAACCGAGCTTGAAACCCTGATGAGCTCTGAGGGCTTCTACTCACAGCCCAACATCGACAC
>DAOWDF010000169.1 GCA_030639165.1 Alphaproteobacteria bacterium | reverse complement strand
GGGATTTCGTATTTATAGGTGATACAGAGCTGCGCCAATATAAATGGCAGTAAACCCATAGCGATAAAATGATCACGCTCGGCAAAATATATGGTTGGGATAATGGTAATCGCGCATAGAAAGCTCAGGGTTATAACCATGCGCTCGTTTCTATCGAAGATCTTTACGTGCTTTAATATGTTGTGAGTTACGAATGTGGATAGCACGGCTAGTGCAAAGCTTGCCCAGAATATTACATGGTGAAGCTCTACTGATATTGCTTTGCTGATGAATATGAATGGCGCATATATTAAGATATTAAGCGGTGGGTTAGTGTCAAAGCACCCTTGCGATAGGGATAAGCCAGAAATTAAACGATCAGCGCAGATGGATAGCCATGCAACATCGCTGTTAATACTGATCTGTGATTGGATATATATCCACGGAAGTAAGAGTAATGTAGCGGTGACCCATGGGTAGGAATTCGTAAGGAATTTACTTCTATCCATGGGGTTGCTTAGCTATATTTCCTAGCTAGCCTCTTTTTTTTCTTCAGGTAGCTCTTCAGCTTCTTTTAATGCACTATCAGCTTTCTTTTTCTTCTTCTTTTTAGATTTTTTATATGCTGGCTGTTTGCCATCATCTACAGTTTCTTTTGAGACAATAACCTCAGTTACATCATCCATGTCTGGAACTTCAAACATTGAATTCAGTAATAGACCTTCAATGATAGAGCGCAAGCCCCGCGCTCCTGATTTACGCTTGATCGCTTGTTTTGCAATTGCAGAAAGTGAGTCGTCAGTGAAGGTAAGTTTGGCCTCCTCAATTTCAAATAGTTTCTGATATTGTTTGATAAGCGCATTTTTAGGCTGAGTTAGGATTGTAACTAGAGCATCCTCGTCAAGATCTTCAAGCGTTGCAATAACTGGCAGACGGCCAATAAATTCAGGGATAAGGCCGTATCTATGTAGATCCTCAGGTTGTAGGTCTTGAAGACGTTCGCCAACTGACTTTTCATCAGGTGCTTGTACTTCTGCGCCAAAGCCTATAGATGAGCCTTTGCCGCGATCGGCTATAACCTTATCCAGCCCAGAAAATGCGCCGCCACAGATGAATAGTATGTTGGAGGTATCCACTTGCAAGAATTCTTGCTGTGGATGCTTACGCCCGCCTTGTGGAGGAACGGAAGCTACTGTGCCTTCCATTAGTTTCAATAGTGCTTGCTGCACGCCTTCGCCAGAAACATCACGGGTAATAGATGGATTATCTGATTTACGGGAGATTTTATCGATCTCATCAATATATACGATACCTTTTTGCGCACGCTCAACATTGTAATCGGAAGCTTGCAGCAATTTAAGGACTATATTCTCAACATCTTCACCAACATAGCCGGCTTCTGTCAATGTAGTAGCATCAGCCATAGTGAATGGAACGTCTAATATACGCGCAAGGGTCTGCGCCAATAGAGTTTTACCACAACCTGTAGGGCCAACAAGCAAGATATTAGATTTTGCCAGCTCTACCTCGGCATTCTCATCGCCATGTTCAAGGCGTTTATAGTGATTATGCACAGCAACAGATAGAACGCGCTTGGCAGATTCCTGCCCGATAACATAGTCATCAAGTACGATTTTGATTTCGCTTGGAGTTGGAACGCCATCTCCTGTACGAACCATTTGGGTTTTGTCTTCTTCACGGATAATATCCATGCAAAGCTCAACACATTCATTACAAATGAAAACATTTGGCCCCGCGATTAGCTTGCGTACCTCGTGCTGGCTTTTGCCACAGAATGAACAGTAAAGTGTGTTTTTTGAATCGGATGATGAATCGGTTGATTTACCCATGGCTTATGCGTTTCCATTTGTTTATGAATCTCTTAGCCTTAATCTAGCCAAATGAGATGCCTTTGCGCAAGCCCCTAATTGATTTAATACTCATTTGCATGTAAAGAGGGTGCATAAATAAGGAGTTTATGATGGCATTGAAGTCAATTGAAGAAGTGGTGGAGAATTTTTCTCTGTTTGATGATTGGGAAGACCGATATCGCTACCTCATTGATATAGGGCGTGAATTGCCGCAGATGGATGAGGCATTAAAGACGGATGCCAGTCTTGTGCGTGGATGCACCTCACGTGTGTGGCTAGTGCCTGATATATTGGATGGAGTTTTGACATTTCAGGCGGATAGTGATGCGCATATAGTGCGCGGGCTTGTGGCGCTGCTTATGGCTTCATATAATGGGCGTACACTTGAAGAAGTGCGGGATATAGATATTAATGCCATGTTCAAGGAAATCGGTATGGATCAGCATTTAAGCGCGAACCGCCGTAGTGGTTTTTATTCCATGGTAGAGAGGCTAAGGGCTATTTCTGCTTAGTTGTTGTTTTATCATCTTCAGTAACAGCTGCTTCAGTGTCTTCTTCAACAGTAAGATCATTAGAAAATCCTATGCCTCGTAAGATATCTGCAAAATGCTGGTCTGATTCTTGGGTTTGCTCACCGATAAGTTCGGCTTCTACGGACATGATGGAGTGATCAGCTATCCATAGTTGGGCAATATATATAGTATCATCTAGCCCTTTACGGCCTCTGCCTAATAGGCCAGCTTGGCGGTATTTTTCTTCCTGACGGCTTTTAACCTCGAACGCCTCTATAACCGTGTCTTTAGTCATAGCGCGCACGGTGGCTTTCATTACCTTGGGGGTGAACTCTTTATACATCTCTGGGGTAGAGGCGTTGCAGATAATCTCTACTCTTATGCTGGAGCGCATATCATCAAATGTTTTCGTGTAGGATATAAGGTTATAGCATGTCTCTCTTTTATCACTTTCGCAGCGTTGCTCTGTGTATGGCTCTTCTGGGAACTCTGCGGTGAATTGGCAGTAATCAGGAGAGTATTGTGGGCTGTCTAGTTTTTCCTGCGCGATGGCGGTATTTGAGAATATAAGGATAAGTAACGCTGGTAGATATTTTATCATTATTTTGCTTTCCAGTCCTGCGGAGTTGTAGAGAATTTATCACCTGTGGTTAAGTCTTTTACCGAGTGGTTTGCTTCACCCTCGGTAGGGATAAACCAGATATAGCGAATGCCTTTTTTCTCCGCATAAGCAAATTGCTTTTTGTCTTTTGCGGGGGAGTGGAAAGTCTCGACGTTCAAGCCATTTTTGCGTAATTGTTGCGCGGCCTCCATAACAGTAGGGCGAGCTTCTTCGCTTGGTAGAGTTATGAGTATATCGGCGGGGGAGATGCCTGATAACGGTAAGTTACCTTTAAGGCGTATACGATCAAACAGGCGTGAAAGGCCGATAGATATTCCCACACCGGGGAGTTTCTTGTTGATATAGTTGCTAGCCAGATCATCATAGCGTCCGCCAGAGCATATAGAGCCGTATGATGGGTCGTCGGTGAATACAGTTTCATAGACTGTGCCGGTATAGTAATCAAGGCCACGTACGATGGATAGATCGGCAACCACTGCGCCTTCGGGTAGGTGGGAGAGCTGATCCATCACGAAGGCGAGTTCTTCTATGCCTTCTTTCAGCATTTGGTTGCTTGTGTCAAAGTGTCTGTTGTTAGTCAAAGCATCTTCTAACTCATCAGATGAATTATATTTTACTGTTGTAACCTCTATGAAGTTAGTAATATTTTCAATTATCTCTGTATCTATCTCAGATCGAGTAGATGGAGTTGAAATATTTCCTTTGTCATCTAGTAGAATAAATCCATTATTGTCCCCCCCGAATTTATCTACATCTTTACCAATAACATGCTGGTTACCCTGTTTTGCTAACTTATCAATGGCTCTAGTTATTTTTATAATTTTTTTATTATCTGTAATGCCGATGCTTTGCAAGTAACCCATCAGAATCTTACGATTAGAGATCCTGATTTGGATGTTTTCATTTTCCATCCCAGGGAGGGAGGATAATATCTCCCAGATAATGGCGGGCATTTCGGCATCGAAGTGTAGGGGCAGGTTATCAACATTAATAACGTCGATATCACATTGGTAAAACTCACGGAAGCGGCCAGCTTGTGGGCGTTCACCGCGCCACACTCTTTGCATTTGATAGCGCTTGAATGGGAATACCAGATCATTGAAATGCTGAGCGGTGTATCTTGCTAGCGGCACTGTTTGGTCAAAGTGCAAAGCCAGCCTTGATTCTTTATCGCCTTCTTGCTTATGCAGGCGCTCTATAACGTATATTTCTTTATCTGCGTCGGATTCACCATCTCCGCCCTTGGCGTTAATGGCATCTAGCTCTTCAACGCTGGGGGTTTCAATAGGGCAAAAGCCATAGCTCTCGAATACGCGGCGGATTTCATCGAACCATTTTTGCTCGGCGCGTTTAACTTCCGGTAACCATTCAGGAAAGCCACTTATCTTTTTTGGTTTGTATATTCTATTCTTAGGTTTTTTATCACTCATTCGTAACTTATCTTTAATTTCTGACATTGTTATTTCGCTCCTAAAGTAGGCCAACTACTCGTCGTCGCTTATGCCTTGTCAGAAAATAAATATAAGCCACGATCATTTATCGTTAAAGGAGGAGCTATTATTGCGCAAGCAATTTATTTATTGACATAACTTAAGGGGGTGTGTAGTTTGAGAGTCAAATCAACAAGCTATAGAGTTAATTATCTTAGATTTTCGAATATCTGATATGAAATATGATATGTATAGTTTTTCTGGTACTGTTGTCTTCGATGATAAACAGGGAGAGGCTGTTGCAGTATTTAATGATATATCACCGCCAACGCCATGGGATGGTTTTAAAGGAGATCAGAATTTGACAATGAGTGCTTTAACTAATATCAAGAAACGTTTCGATCTAAGGTATGGTGATGT
>DAOWDF010000281.1 GCA_030639165.1 Alphaproteobacteria bacterium | reverse complement strand
ATTACGGCGGAGTCGAAATATACATGCTCGCCGTGATTGATAGTTTCGAACAAGCTCATGGCGCTTGCTAAAACCAAAGCGAGGGAGATAGGCACATCCATATTGGTATGGCCGTTGCTTAAGGCTTTTATGGCGGAGCGGAAAAACGGGCGGCCTGAAAACATAATAGTCGGCAGGGCTATGGCCGCAGAAATCCAGTGCATGAAATCGCGGGTCGCCATGCCCATAGTCTCGATCGTTGTCACCCATAACCCGACCGAGAGCAGCATAATATTGCCCATCGCAAAGCCAGCCACCCCAAGACATAGAAGCAAAAAGCGCTCTTGGACTATGATGTCAGATTTTTGAGTATCGGAATCATAGGGCTTAACGCTATAGCCTAGATTTTCGATTTTTTGTACATAGCTGTTAGATAATGCCGCATCACCGCTCCAGCTCATAGATAAACGCCCAGTAGAGAAATTAAGCCTTACATTTGTAATATCAGCTTCCTTTAAAAGCGTGGATTCAATTTTTTGAATGCAGCCAGCGCAATGAACTCCACCGACAAGGACGGATAGCTCATATTCTCCGTTTACATTCAAGGTGGCTAAGCTTTCATAGCCGCTATATTCCGTCATTACTTTATAAACTCAAATGTAGATTGATATTGCTTATCATCCCATTTGCTGATCAATTTAGCGCGCCAACGTCCTTGTAACGGTAGATTTAAATGCACCTCATATATACCATTTCCCTGATGTTCTAAGGTTATATCATGATCATAGCCATCTTGAACTGGTCTAATTATTCTTGCGCTTACAATGGTGCTGGTTAAAGGATTATTATCATCGTCAGCTAATTTCCAGCGCAAAACTCCGCTTTCGTAGTTCGCTGTTTGGTTTAACAATGGCTGTGATTTAGCTTTTTCTACTATATCGTTAAAGGCAAGACCTCTCTCATAGGCTTGATCGGTGACAACACCTGTCTGAGTACTTATAGCCATATAAACAAATATCCCGTCCATAGTAGCTATAAATCCGAAAAACATTACAAAATACAGCAATATCAATTTACCGCTGGAATCTTTTGGGGAGTTAGTAGCTGTTGAGTGTTCTGACATTATTTACCTCTTTTGCTAATAAAGCTCGCATCATATGTGTCTTGTAGGTTGCTATCATTATCTTTCAGAGTGAAGACTATATCACGAGGATTGGCGGGATCAACTTCGGCGCTTACAAAAACATGATACATGCCAATACTGTCTGCCATAACATATAGATTATCAGAAGCTATCTGGCCTGCGGATTTCACCATTATATGCGCATTTTCTAGGCCATCCATAGCTAGCGTATAAGTGCGATGCTCGTGAGTTTTATTAAGTATTTTTATAATATAGCCATTCCGTATTTCACCGCTTGAAAGCTGAACGAATAAAGGATTACGGTCGTGCAGAACATGAAGCTCAAGCACTGTGCGCTTAATTAGAGATACAAGCATAACCAAACCAACAGCAATTAAGGTTGATGAATAATATATAGTGCGTGGCTGCAAAAACCTAAATTTTTCGCTCTTTCCATGCTTCTCTGCTTCCATACGGTTTACAGTGTCATAGCGAATAAGTCCGCGTGGCTGCCCGACTTTATCCATTATATTATTGCAAGCATCCACGCATAATCCGCAAGCTATGCACTCCATTTGCAGGCCTTCGCGAATATCAATGCCCATGGGGCAGACTTGAACACAAAGCTTACAATCTACGCAAGCCCCACGCCCTTCCCAGCTAGTGCCTTTTTTATGCTTGCCACGTTTTTCTCCGCGATGCTCATCATAACCAATGATTAAAGTATCGGCATCAAACATTGCTGATTGAAAACGGGCATAGGGGCACATATAGGTGCAGACTTGCTCGCGGGCAAATCCAGCCATTATGTAAGTGCTAAATGTAAGGCCAACAATAAACCACATTACCGTTGGTGAGACATCAAACTCAAAGAAGCTGCGCACTAATGTTGGCGCATCGTTAAAATAAAGTACGAATGATCCAGCGGTACACCACCCTATGACAAGCCATATAAAATGGGTGATGGCTAGCTTCTTGAGCTTATCAAAGCTCCACTTACCTTCGCGTAATTTTTTACGGGCGTTGCGATCGCCCTGAATAATACGCTCGACCCAGACAAACAGGTCAGTCCATACAGTTTGCGGGCAGAAATAACCGCACCAAACGCGGCCGAAAAGACTGGTGACAAAGAAAAGAGCTATGGCTGATAATATCAGGATTCCAGTTATGATATAGACTTCTTGTGGCCATATCTCAATCCAGAACCAATATGCCTTGGCATTGCTAAGATCAATGAAAACCGCCTGATCAGGAGCATTAGGCCCACGATTCCAACGAAGAAATGGGGTTAGGTAATAAATACCTAAAGTAACAATCATCGCTAGCCATTTAAGCTTACGGTATTTACCCCAAACGCGCTTAGGATAGATTCTTTCCTGTGCCTCGAATAATTTTATATCTTGGGTCATAACAAATTCTTCTCATCGCCGCCCGTATTTGAATGCAGGAGGCTATTATTCCCCGCCGCCTAATTGGTGAAGATAGATGCTTAACTGCTTAATGGTATTTTCATCTAACCTATCTTTCCAAGCAGGCATCATACCAGCTCTGGAGTTATAGACTGTATTGAATATATCCTCGCGATCACCACCATATAGCCAGATCTTATCAGTAAGGTTAGGAGCACCAAATTCTTGCAGGCCTTTAGCATTTTCACCGTGACAAGCAGAACATTGCTGCGCAAATATAGTTTTCCCGTGCTCATTCGTTGATGTTATATCACTGCCAGAAAGGCTCAATACATAATCAACAACGGCTTCAATTTCTTCGCTCTTTAAATAGCCTTCCTTACCAAAGGCAGGCATTTGCGATATGCGTGTATCATCATTATCAGCGCGGATACCATAGCTAATTGTTTGCTGAATATCAGATATCCTTCCGCCCCATAGCCAGTCATCGTCATTAAGATTAGGATAGCCTTCACTTCCTGATGCTCCTGTTCCGTGACATGTTGCGCAGTTATCCTTGAACATGGATTTACCGCCCGCCATTGCGAAAGCATATAATTCAGGATCATTCATTATTTCATTAAGTGAACCATTTTCAAACCTATCCAAATAGACTTGCTGGCGCGCTACTATTTCGCTTTGGCTTGCTGCTAATTCCTTAAACTGAGTATATCCAGATGTACCTTTTGTATTTCCGCTCAATATTGGCCAAGCTGGGTAGATAACCCAATACCATACAGACCATATAACGCAGACATAAAATACCCACAACCACCAACGAGGAGCTGGGTTATTAAGCTCTTTAATACCGTCCCAATCGTGGCCAGTAGTCTCTATGCCTGTAAATTCATCAATATCCTTATTGGATTTTGAATCTTTATTTTCATTATTATCATTGGTCATTACTGTTCTCCTCCAAAGGAATGAGGCTGTGTTTTATATGGTCACTTTTAGCGCTAGGGCGAAATGTCCAAACTCCTACGATGCTAAAAAAGATAAAGAAAAATATCAAACCGATCATTCCGGCATTAGCCGCTAGAAAATCAAGGATTAGCTCAATCATTGCGCTCCCCCCTCAACATCTTTTACAGATTCAAAATCAACAAATGTACCAAGTGCTTGCAAGTAAGCTATTAAAGCATCCATTTCAGAAACAAGGTTAGGCTGACCATCGAAATCACGTGCATTAACCTTATCGCCATAACGCTTCGCAAGCCCATCA
Source organism: Alphaproteobacteria bacterium (assembly GCA_030639165.1). Lineage (GTDB taxonomy): Bacteria > Pseudomonadota > Alphaproteobacteria > Micavibrionales > Micavibrionaceae > UBA1672. The sequence continues at coordinate 1,656 of DAOWDF010000281.1, read as the reverse complement.
GTGTCAGCCACATCATCACCAATAGCCTGAATATTTGCATCTATTCTGGCATTAGCGATCATATCATCACTATAAGGAACACCAACAACGCGCAAGGCTTTCAGGTGTTTATCAATATTGTGAAGCTTTGCACCATTGCGCATTAGGAAACTGTAAGAAGGCATAACAGATTCAGGTACAAGATCGCGTGGCTCTATCATATGCGCAACATGCCAAGCATCTGAATATTTTCCACCAAGGCGAGCTAAATCTGGCCCTGTTCGCTTAGATCCCCAAAGAAACGGATGATCATACATGCTTTCTGCAGCGAGTGAGTAGTGGCCGTAGCGCACAACTTCATCACGAAGCGGGCGGATTTGCTGAGAGTGGCAAACCGAGCAATTCTCACGCATGTAAATATTTTGTCCTGCAAGCTCTAGCGGTGTATAAGGGCGCATACCCTCAACAGGCTCGATAATTGTTTCCATTCTAAATAAAGGAACAATTTCAACAATACCGCCAATCAGTATAACAACGACAGTCATACCCAATAAAAGCAGAGAGTTACGCTCCAGTTTTTTATGCTTATCTAACAAGCTCATGCTACAGCTCCTTCTGCTTGCAAATTACCATGCTCCTTGACGTTGACATCACCGCGAATAGTGCGCCAGATGTTATACGTCATGACCAATGCTCCGCTCAGGAATAAAAGACCACCCATTGCGCGAATTATATAGAAAGGGTTCATGGCCTGCACTGTCTCAACGAATGAATATTGAAGGAAGCCCATCTCATCATATGATCTCCACATTAGGCCTTGCATAATGCCTGATGCCCACATAGCAGAGATGTAAAATACTATACCAATTGTAGCCACCCAAAGATGGACGCTGATAAGCTTTGTAGAATACATGCGCTCCCGTCCCCATAATTTTGGCACCATGTAATAAAGAGCGCCAAAAGTGATAAAGCCGTTCCAACCAAGCGCGCCTGAATGCACGTGACCAATTGTCCAGTCTGTATAATGAGACAAAGAGTTAACTGATCTAATTGCCATCAATGGCCCTTCGAATGTTGACATTCCATAGAAAGCTAAAGAAACGACCATGAATTGTAATATAGGGTCTTCGCGAAGCTTATTCCATGCGCCCGATAAAGTCATCACTCCGTTAATCATACCACCCCAGCTAGGCATCCATAACATAATAGAAAACGTCATACCCAAAGTCTGCGCCCAATCAGGAAGCGCTGTATAATGCAGATGGTGAGGCCCTGCCCATATATAGATAAAAATCAGTGACCAAAAATGAATGATTGAAAGTCTATAAGAATAAACTGGACGATTAGCTTGTTTTGGTATGAAGTAATACATCATACCTAAGAAACCAGCAGTCAAGAAAAATCCAACCGCGTTGTGACCATACCACCATTGTATCATTGCGCTTTGTACGCCAGAAAAAGCGGAGTAGCTTTTTGCGCCAAAAAGCTCAACAGGGACAGAAATACTATGCACCAAATGCAGCACCGCAACAGTTATAATAAACGCCATAAAGAACCAGTTCGCAACATATAGATGCGGCTCTTTACGCTTAATCACTGTCATCATGAAAACCAGCAAATATGATACCCAAACTATTGTCAGCCAAATATCGGCGTACCATTCTGGCTCAGCATATT
>DAOWDF010000097.1 GCA_030639165.1 Alphaproteobacteria bacterium | reverse complement strand
CCAAGTCACTATATTTATAGGTTTTACAGGATATAAAAATGCGGTCATATTTTTCAAAATTTAAATTTAGTACTTTTCTAGCCGTACCTTTGTTATCACTCAGTGTTTATGGATCATCTACTGCTTTTGCAGAGTATAGGGCGGATTATATAGGCGATATGGAGATACATGTTGCTGTTTATGAAGATAGGTTAGTGCATTTAGCACGTAAGAATGGTTTAGGTTTTGTCGAGGTGCGTGCAGCTAACCCTGAGCTTGATCCATGGATACCAGGAGAAGGCGCAAAGGTTATGTTGCCAAAACGACATTTATTGCCTGATGCAAAACGTGAAGGACTTGTTATTAATTTGCCAGAAATGCGAGTTTATGGATATTTGAATGGTAATGATGCTCCTGTGACATATCCGTTGGGCGTTGGGCGTGAGGGTCTTGATACTCCTACTGGAATGACAACTATCATAAGAAAAAAAGAGGGGCCAACATGGCGCCCAACTCAGAGGATGCGTGATGCTGATCCTGAGCTACCTGCGGTTGTTCCACCTGGCCCTGATAATCCTTTGGGAACGCACGCGATGTATCTTGGTTGGCCCACTTATGCCATTCATGGGACAAGCAGGCCGTATGGCATAGGGCGGCGCGTAAGTAGTGGCTGTATTCGTATGTATCCTGAAAGTATTATAAAGTTTTTTGATCAAGTCCCTGTTGGCACAAAAGTTAATGTTGTTGATCAGGCAATTAAGGTTGGTTGGATTGATGATGAGCTGTATATGGAAGCTCACCCTAGTATAGAGCAATCTATTGCTATGGAGGAGGACGGCGTTGTATCGCATCAAAGGCTTAGCGTTGAGGAAAAGGATTTTATCACTGAAAAAGCTGGAAAATATAGTGATCGTTTAAATTGGCCGCGTATACGTAAGGCTGCTCAGGATCGTAATGGTTACCCTGTGCGTATTGCTCGTTATTTTGCGGATGATGAGGAAATTAAAGAAGTTAAAGGCGTTGTTATAGTTCCTATAAGAAAACCATCACAAGATTCGAATAGTAAGATGGTTAAGTCTTTAGGCGATGATATTTATAACTAAGGGTAAGTTTGTATAAGGGTTATCCCATATAAAAGTGGGATAGCTATTGGTGCCAGTAAGAATATTATTCGCCATATTCCTGATAGAAAGAATACTGAAAAACTAAATAATGCACAAATTAGCCATGTAACTGGCAGCATTAAAGTCATATCATATTGTAGGCTAGCTGCATCAAAGCTAGAAGAATTAACATCAACAATTTTGTATTTTATTATTAGTACGTATAGCACTGGGCCAATGCTAAAGCCTATTGCGTTGCATAGGAAAAATAAAAATACGCTTAGATAAGTCTTCATTTTTTATCCATATTTAAGTTTGTGATAGATTACACAATAAAAAGGCTACCATCAAGGCAGCCTTTTAAAATCTCTAAAGCTTCCTACATTCAAGTACGGTCTTCGTCAAATTTCGCCTTAAGTATAAGAATACTATTCGTCTCATTTTCCTAGCCGTACATAAATGCAGTTTGCTTTTTATTTCCCCTTAATTATAGGGGGGTAATTATTTGCTTTGAGCTCTTCTGAATACTTGAGTAGCAGGTGCTACGCGAGTTGGAGTAGCTTTAACAGAGTTAGTTACTTCTGAACCATGTGTTGCTGTACGATCTTGGCTGTATGGAGGAGCAGTGTTAATGTTACCTGAGCTTACGCAAGCAGATAGAGCAAGAGTTGAGCCTACTAAGCAAAGTGTAGCAATTGTATTTTTCATGTTAATTCCTTATGATTTTTATTTTGTTAACTTTTAGGTACCCTGCTGAGAAGGTGATATTAAAAACCTATATAGACCTAATTAAACAATTAGTATTATTTTTCAAGCTTTTTCTGGTTTTTTTTTGGTTTTTTCTAATGGGCGCAGGCAATTGCAAAGGATATAATTGATGATTTAATCAGTTGCTCTCATTTCTATAAACACTGTTAAAGTAAGAGTTTATACCAGAAATAATGGCTTTTGCCATTTTTTGTCGGTAGGATTGCTTATTAAGTAGGCGCGCTTCTTTTTTATTGGATACAAAGCCAGCTTCAATTAGAATTGATGGGATGTCAGGGGCTTTTAGCACAGCAAAACCAGCATATCTGTGAGTATTATGTAGTGTGTTTATTCCAGCCGACTTCATTTTTGTTGCTAAAGTATTCGCAAAGAATTTTGATTGGTTCATTGTATCATTGATAAGGAAATCTCCTAGAATAAATGCTACTTGCTCATCTTCTACATGAAAATCAACGCCAGCTATTAAGTCAGCTTGATTCTCTTTTTCTGCTAATTTTGCAGTTTGGGCATCAGATGCTTTTTTTGATAATGTATATATTGATGCGCCATGGACAGATGATTTTCCAATAGAATCGGCATGAATGGAAATGAATAAATCCCCCCCATGCTTTCGGGCAAATTTAACGCGATCTTTTAGGCGTATAAATTTATCTTTATCCCTTGTCATCATAACTCTGTATTTGCCAGATGTTAGCAATTGTTTTTTTAGCTCTTTAGCTAGAGAAAATACTAATTTTTTTTCTGGTATTTTATAGTGTCCTATTGCACCAGGGTCTTGACCGCCATGCCCTGGGTCAATAATTATAAGTGGCTTTTCTTGCTTTTTATAACTGGGTTGCACGGGCTTTTGAGCGGGAGCAGGGCTTGTGATGTTATCTATTGTGTTCTTATAGTCATCTATCTTTAATGTTCCGTGCAGTACATCTTTATTTGCAGAAAACTCTTGGTTATTTGCAGTTTTGTAGTCAATTACAATTCTATTTTCTTGCTGGCCATTCTTAGGGAGCAGGAATGCGGACTTAATTACCACAGTTTTATTTAAGTCAAATACGATTCGTGATATTTCTGGCATTAACAATCCTTGCCTTATATCAGATATCATTGTTTGTGGAGGTTTGGGAGGGTGGCCAGCTTTCCAGGTGAATCTTGGTAAATCAATGACAAGGCGAGGCGGGGACGGCAGTATGAATGCTCTGAAATCAGTGACTTCGCTAACATCCAGAACCATTCTTATTTTATCGGGGTGCGCCCCAAAGCGTATTTGCTGTATATCTAGGGCATATGACTTGGTTGCTGAAAATGTTAACAGCAAGCAGAAGGCGATAAGTATGTATCTATAATTTGGCAAGGGATTTACTCAGTCCTTATAAGTATTAATATCCTAAACTAACTTTATATCATGAATAAAACTTATTACTCAATGACCTGAAATTCTTTTAAACAGGCAAAGCCACCTTTTATGCTCATAATTATTTCTCTTGATGAGGAACGAAGCAGCTTACCAGCTTCGTAGCCATGATCTTCCTCCCAAGCGCTTAGTTGAAAAATAGCTAGGTTTTGGGCTTGTCCCATATCATTTGTTATTGTCGCAGTTACTCCATAACGACCAAAGGCGCGCGATTTCAATAGTATTTTATCTACACCATCATCCCAGTTAATTGAGCGCATTTCTTCGCTAGGCACTCCATATGAAGATGATTCGGCCTCATTTTGGGGCTGGGAATTTTTCCAAAGCTTTTCAATATTGCTAATAATATTGGATATTGCATCAGGAGCTTGAATTGCTATTCTTGCAGCCAGAGTTTCGACATCAGTTGTTTTGTCGATTGGTATGGCCTGACTGTATATAATATCGCCACTATCAAATTCGGACGTTAATTTATGCACTGTAAAACCAGCGGCTTCATTTTCTTTCATGATAACATATGGTAGGGGCATTATGCCGCGGACGCGTGGTAAAATGGTGGGGTGTATATTTATGGCGTAGGATTTTTCATTATCAATAAACGGTATTTTATGTGGGTATCCAGCGCAGATAAACATTTCGCACTCATTACTTAAAAGAGCGTCAATGTTATGTTCTTTTATCTCAGATTCCGATATTTCAATATTAAAATGTTTTGCGAATTCATAAAGTTGGGTGTTGAATGCAAATGCGTTATCGCAAGGAAATGTGTAAATGCGCATAATCTCATGCCCGTCAGCTATTAAGCGCTGGGCGATGTCTAATGTATAATCATAACCAAAAAACACAATCTTCATAGTCGTCCATCTATTCACCGAGGCCGCGTTATTTCAACTCGTCACGTATAATATATACGCTTCCTCGCTCATGCCTTGCCTCGATAAAGATATGAACGGCTAATAATTAAGTTTGTCAGTAATGGTGGTGGTTAATCAAGGGGAAAGTTATTAATCAACAGCATCTAGTAATTCGTCGAAAAGGCTGCCTGCAACTTTTATTGTGTGTAGGTTTGCTTTGTAGGTGATTTCGGCGAGTTTCATATTAACGATTTCTTCGGCGATATTAATATTTGGAACGCCAATTATTCCGTTTTCATCAGCAAAAGGCGAATCGGGATCGTATGCAGGAGTGAATGGCTGGGGTTTTGGAATAAAGTCAGTTTGTACCCCGCCTGTTGTTCCTATAGTGCTTAATTCCGTTGTTAATGGCGTGTAGGGAGCATTATCAGGGTCTGTCAGCGATCCCGATGTGCTTATATTGGCAATATTTGACGCACTGGCATTTAGCCGCAAAGCGGAAGAATTTAAACCTGTTAATGCTATTGCGATGGCACTTGTCATGCTTTTAGTGTATCATATAATGTGTTAATAATATGTTGAATTAAAAGGAATATTCAATTATGCGTGTTTTAGGCTTTCTTCTGATTATAGCTACTTTTTCTATAGGTTCTTCCACAGCGTCTTATGCTGCGGCTAAGCCTTGGCTTTGGGGCTGGTGGCCATCTCATTGGCAAGGTCTTGATTATCAACCATATTTAGGCGGTCAAAAGATAGGGCAGCGTTCTTTATGGGACGGCGATGATTGGACTCCAGAGGCTTGGATTAAGGATGCTGGCGATGCAAAACGCATAATGCATGATTTCTATGCGAGTAATATTGTAACTGGCCAATATTCAGATAGTGATAATATTCCTGTTCTTGAAGTAGGTGCGGGGTTTATGCAGCTTTCAGGATTTGATAAGCAAAGGGTTTTGAAATTTATCGACCATGTATTTGAAATCACAACAGCAGAAGAAAATGGTATGTTCTACGTGATTTATGATGAGAATAAGAAAGAGCCTGTAGGTATATTCAATAAATACGGCCTTTTGCCATACTAGAGCGTCCTAGATTTACGTTTTCTATGAGAGCTTTAGGGCTATGATATAGTTTCAAATAACAGCTTACATCCTATAAGGAAAGCGAATGAGAAGGTGAATATTTTCACCCATTTATCGCTACCTTTGATAGCAAAATGAGCTCCGACCCAACCGCCTAATGTCATACTTAGAAACAATGTAGCGCTTAGCATGTAATCTATTGAGCCGTGATATGCGAATATGGCAGAGCTTATAATTGTTAAAGTAACCCATGGAATAATTTGCGTGGCATGGGATTGAAAGGCTGTTAGCCCGAAGAAAGTGATTAATGACATTATTGCTAAGGTCATGGCTCCCGCGCCAAAGAATCCTCCAAATATCATGATCAGAAAATATATGGTATAGCCTAGGGATTTCCTGCTCGCGCTATATTCTATATTATTTATTCCGAAATCTTTTTTTATAAGCCCAAGTGGTGCGATGATGATTAGGACTAGCCCGACTATTGGATAAATCACTTCTTTATCTAGGCTTAGAGTTAATAATGATCCTATAGATCCGCCGATTAATGCTATTGGCACTAGGGTTGAAATGTATTTCCACTGGATTTTGTCTGCATTTTTGAATTTCAATAGGGTGGCTGCCCACATGCCGAGCGAGCTTAACTTGGCAGAGCCTATGGCTATATGTACTGGCATTCCTGAAGCTATCAGAAAGGGCGTTATAATTAATCCGCCAGAGCCACCCATGGCGCATATTACTCCAGTGATAAATCCTATAAAAGAAAGGATTAGCCAGTAAAATTCGCTTTGGTATAATGTTTCGATCATGGTTAATATTATATAGTAGTTTATTGATAATAAAAAAGCCCTCAAATGAGAGGGCTTGATTTGTATGTTCTTGGAATAGTTGAAACTAGTTCTTTTCTTTATCAACCAATTGATTAGCGCCAATCCAAGGCATCATAGCGCGCAGCTTTCTGCCTGTTTCTTCGATTGGGTGTTGAGCTTCGCGTTCACGGATTTCAACTAGGCGCTTTAAGCCTTCGCCATTTCCACCCATGAAGTCTTCAACGAATTTACCTGATTGGATATCAGCTAAAATACGTTTCATTTCTTCCTTGGTTTCTTTTGTGATAACGCGAGGGCCAGAAACATAATCGCCAAATTCCGCAGTATTAGAGATTGAGTAGCGCATATTTGCTAGCCCGCCCTCATACATAAGATCAACGATAAGTTTAAGCTCGTGTAAACATTCGAAATAGGCCATTTCAGGTGGGTAGCCAGCTTCGGTTAGAACTTCATAACCAGCTTTAACAAGCTCGGACGCTCCGCCACAAAGAACTGCTTGCTCACCAAATAGGTCAGTTTCGCACTCATCTTTGAATGTAGTCTCGATAATACCTGACTTACCACCACCAACAGCAGAGGCATATGAAAGAGCGATTTCTTTTGCGTTGCCGCTAGCATCTTGTGCAACTGCGATTAGGCATGGAACGCCGCCACCTTTTTGGTATTCACCGCGCACAGTATGGCCTGGGCCTTTTGGTGCAACCATGATTACATCTAAATCAGCGCGAGGCTTGATCAGATCAAAGTGGATATT
>DAOWDF010000211.1 GCA_030639165.1 Alphaproteobacteria bacterium | reverse complement strand
TTTCATATGCGTTAGCTAAAGTACATCCTTCAATATATCCAGAATAATCTTTGTACCTTCTTCGATTAGCACAATATCTTTATCGACAATAATACGCTTTGTTCCGTGCTTTGCTTTGGGCAGGTGCTTTCTTAAGTCATATGGTAGATCCCTGCCTTCAAGACCGGGAGGTAATCGGCCGTTTTTTTCTAGCTGCTTTTGAAGACCAGGAGGGAGGCTATCTCTTTTTGCTAACCCAGGTGGCATACCTTTGCGTTTTTTATGTTTCTTCTTATGTTTGCTGCTTTCGTGACGATCATAGTATTTATCATGATCCCTCTTTTTATCTTTGCCAAAATATTCTTCTATCAAAGCTTTTTCAACTTCGCCGAAAATTACTTTTACCAGCTTCTCTGATGAGCTGCTGCTATCGTCTCTTTTGTGACCTGCCTCAGCAATAGAAGATGTGAAAGACAATATTGAAAGACATAGTACTGTAATTTTTAGAATATACATGGGACTGTACCTTCATTTGTTTGATTGGCGACATATTCATTATATAGCTGCTTTGATTAAAGTTAAAGAAAAAAGCGGATTTTGGCTATGCTGGGTCTATTTAGTCTTTAGCTGGTTTCTAAACCAAGTACATTGTTGTTTTGCATATTGGCGAGTGCGGGCTTGGGATTGTTCAATGGCATCATCTTTACTGATTTCGCCTTTGATATAGGATAGAAGAGGGCGGTAGCCCAGTGATTTTACTAATGCGACATTGTCGCGAACCTCACCAGAGTCTATGCGTTGGCTAAATTCTTCAACCTCCTCCAAAATGCCATTATCCATCATCCATAAAAAACGATCATTACAGCGTTGATGCTGAACTGCGCGTTCAGGGATTATTACCTCTATTTGAAAGTCCCAGTTTTCAGGTGGGGATACTCGCTCAAGATTTTGCCATTCTGCAAGAGATTTGCCCGTGGCCTCTAATACTTCCCATGCTCGCACTAGTCTTGCGGTATGAAAGGGGTGGAAACGCTGTGCCATTATGGGATCGCGCTTTTCTAATTCAGCGTGGAAGGCAGGATTACCGAGTTCTTGTTGTTTCTTAACTGCGGCATCACGTATATCCTGCGGCACATCAGGCATTGGGGATAGGCCTTCAGTTAATGCTTTGATGTAAAGGCCAGAGCCACCAACGATGATCGGGGTTTTTCCGCTTTCTATAACTTCGGTTATTACTGGCTTTACCATTTCGCTCCAATTACCGGCGGAGCAAGTATCGTTAGGATGCAAGTGGCTATATAGTAAATGCTGTGCTTGGCTGAGGTCACTTTCAGGAGGCTGTGCAGTTAACGTTTGCAGGCCGTCATAGATTTGCATAGAATCGCAATTAATTATAACGCCATCTAATTCATTTGCTAGTTCTAGCGCGCGCGCAGATTTACCGCTTGCTGTTGGGCCAGCTATTATATGTATTTGATATTTATTATCCTGTGTCATAATGCATAGGAGTATAACCATATATGCTCAATATTAGAAGGAAAATGGCGTGCAATTAAGTAAAACTAAGAGTGAAAAGGCTATATTCATCACTATTCAGGCTTAAGCCTTAGTGCTACAAATTTAGCGCGTCCATCACTATTTATTAGAGCAAGCACAGATTTTCTACGGCTCTTGATTGCTTTTTCGATGATATCAATTACTTCCTGAGGCTCTGAGACAGGTTGCTGATTAAGTTCCATAATAATATCACCTTCGGCTAAACCTTTGCTATCAGCCTCGGAGGAGGGTTTCACCGCGCTGATAAATACGCCTTTAATTGATTTATCAATGGAGTATTCATCCCGCAAATCATCCTCAATAGTTTTTAGAGTTAGGCCTAGGCTATCTATATCTATGCCAGAGGCACTTGATTTTAAAGTGTCTGTTATAAGACCTTCTTCTTCTGCTTTTTCTAGCTCGCCGATTAAAACTTCGGCAGATTGTTCTTTATTTTCGCGCCAGAATTTAATGGTAGCAGTTGTGTTAATATCATTTTCAGCAACGATGCGGGGTAGGGATTTCATCTCTTGAA
>DAOWDF010000161.1 GCA_030639165.1 Alphaproteobacteria bacterium | reverse complement strand
TCGCTCTTCACGTATAAGTTATACGCTTCGCTCGCTCATGCCTCATCCAGATAAAGCTATGAACAATTAAAATAAATTACCTACCTATTGCTGTGCGCATCATAGCCACTTGCTTTTGATAGACACTAAGCATCAAATTATAATCCATTGAGTTCTCGCCAGACTTTAATAGCTGCTCTTCCATGACAACAGCATTGCCAGTAGGAGCAACTTCATAAGTATCTTTTTGCTTTTTAGTTTGAGCATCAATGCCCGCCTCTACATTTGGCAAGTGTGAGCCGCTAGTTGTGGCAACAGAAACATTACGCCCGCCGCCAATCTCCCTTTGCAGCATCGTAGAAAAATCTACTGGAGCTAGGTCTTTAGGGCGATAATTCGGAGTATCAGCATTGGCAATATTCTGCGCTAGAATACCCTGACGCTGACCAAGATAATCAATTTTGGCGCCTAATGCCTGAAATAAACCTATATTTTGTATCGTCATTGTTTTTCTTGCCCTATAATCTTTTACAGTTAATACGATGCAGGAAACATGCCAATGAGCGATGGATTTGATGATAAATATAAAAGCAGCTCAAAAAAGGGCTTAAGCCATTCAAATACAATGGTAATTCCCCGAAGGAAAACTGCTGTAGCTCTTACCGACTCCGATGAGGGGAAAAATATTCCGCGCATTTCTGCCGCTGGCAGAGGCAAAATTGCCGAACAAATACTAGAGCTAGCCTTTGAAAACGGTATAAAAGTCCGAGAAGATAGCGATCTGGCCGAGCTGTTAGCCACAATAGAACTTGAAAGCCCTATTCCGTCCGAGGCCTTTATGGCTGTAGGAGAGATATTATCTTATGTGTATCAAGCTAATGGTAAGGATGACCCGTTTGGGGATTTACTTCCCAAAGGTGAGTTATAGACTAATTATCAACGCCAAGATCCTGCTTAAAGGCTATGGAATCTATTTTGGCGATGGGTTCTTCTTTAAGTGTTTTAGCATCAATAATTTCAATTTTACTTTCATCTGGCTGCGCGGTTTCTTGAAAAATATTCTGCATAGACTTGCCATCAATTGTTGCCACCCCATCTGCCAAATCAACTTGAGGCTCCCCTCCTTTACTAAGACCTGATACTTGCGCAGTATAGGCTGTGCCATTTATTCCTTCTTGATACCCTTTATCACTTATACCACGGGCAACCTCATCCAGCACTGCGGCAACTGCTGGCTCTGCTTCATCAGGATTTATAGTTGGTGGGTACTCAAGAAGATCTTGAGGAGACATTCTTGCAAATTTGGAGTCTATATTAAATACATTGTTTTTAGCCTCTTCCAAACGATCACGAAATTGATCCATCAACGTAGCATCATCTATATATGTTTCATCATACACACTAAATCTTATAGCATCTCGTTGCTGGTCAGTTAAAATATGCGTTTCTTTACCTGGCTCCCACCCTTCCATATCAGGGATATTCCCTGCCCCAACCGCAGTTCTAGCAATTTCACCTGCAGCAGTATTGCAATTTAAATCTGTAATATTATAGAGGTCATGTTCTGCATTTACTGCGACAGCAGTTTTTAGTGCAACTATAATGGTTGGTATCATCTCTGCGGGATGCCCCTGAGCTAGTGTTTTTATATCTTCTGAAACTGCTGGATCATTCCTTATTAAGGCCTTTAATGTATGTCCGCCTTCATTAATTGGAAAAAGGGCTTCATCGATAATATCCCCAGGGCTTCTAGAGCGAGGGCGACCTTCTATTTCCAATAGCCACTCTTTTTGGCCATCCCTAACTTCATGAATTACAATAGAATTATGTTGAACAGGTAGACCAAGGACAGCGTTCGGTGGGTCAGTATTTAATGACATTACCATTTCATTAGCATCAGGATAACGTTGCTTTAGTATATCTACAGCCTCTTGCTGGCTAATTTTATCACCGCTATATTCGCTCATTATGCTCTTATATTACCCCTTACCATACATGCCTATAATAATACCATAAAGGTATTAACAAGAACAAAGATGAGCATGGTCACTGCGGTGAGCAACGGTAAACTATAGAATTTAAGGGTTAATAATTTCAGGTATAATATCCCAGTAATCTAGAGAATCCTTGTCCATAGCGGCTATTTCTGTAGATAAAATAACATGTGAAGTGTAATCAAAAACAATATTCTTACTAAGTTTTTCTAGTGGCTCTACGTATATATCTATACCTTTATCAGTTATAAATGAATTAACATCAAAACTCTTACCCTGCTTTTTTACGGCTTCCTGCTTTCTGGCGTTAACATAGAATATGAAGTGTGCAGCCATATCCACGTAGCTCTCGACATCCTCTTCTAAGCGATCAGCTTCGTTTGTTACCATTATTGCGAATAAATTATAGACCTCACCAAGGCTACTAACTTCAGCGCCTTTATTTGCGGCTGATCTTTCACTAAAAGAAGCCGTTAAAGCCCCAGCAAAACTACTTATCTTTTGTACTTCCTCATCTTGCATGTAGTACTTTTCTATATACGCAGTTAAGTTTTTAGCCTTTTTATTAGAAGAAGAAGCTTCATCCTTAAAAACTTCTTTTGCATCAACAAGGTCTTTCAGAAAAAATTGAGCAAATTCTGTTTTTCTACCTTCTATCGCTAACTTTTCAGAACGAGCCTTTTCTTGGCGCCTGCTATTTTTATTAGATACTTTATTAACGCTATTCCTATAGCCCTTCTCATTAATAAAGTTAATTGATTTTGAAAGAGCTTGATCATATTCCTTCAAATCTTCGCAATGAGCCGATGCATTGAAAAATAAATTAATCATATATTTCTTATGCTTATCTCTTAACCTACTGGTCTCAGCTCCAATTTTCCTATCTTTACTTTGAGGCATATAGGCAAGTTTCTTATCTGTTATGGATTTAAGCTCAGAACTAGATAAAACCGCGTTTGTCTCTAAAAGCTTAGAGACAAGAGTCTGCACTGCACTTGCCCTTTGCTCTAACTCAGGGTTATTAATTAACACAATTTTATTTTGATTACTCTCGCTCATAACGCACCTTTTAGGTATTTAAGTTACTATATTATGCGACCTTGTAAATACCCCAGCAGCTTATGTCAACATTAAATTCCATTAGTAAAATCATTTTGATAATCAACCAGATAATGCTAAACATTACCCCATGGACACAATGACACCAGATTTACTGCCGAATATATTACGCTTAGTTATGGCTCTAGGGGTTGTCTTATTGCTTATGGGTGGACTGGCATTAGTCATGAAGAAGTTAGGTCTATCAACTAATAGCTCTATCAAGACAAGCGATAAACGCAGACTAAAGGTTATGGAGTCCCTTCCCCTCGATGCGCGCAGGCGGCTTGTTATTGTTAAGTGCGACAATAAAGAGCATTTAGTTATTCTTGGCGCGAATAGCGAATGCATTATTGATAAGGATGTGGGAGCTGTGGATTGTTCTGAAGATTCCAAATCTAGTACTTAAGCTCTGCCATATATTTGCGCTATGATCGCCGCATGCACAAAAAATTATTATCCAAGTTATCATTAATATTGCCAGCTATATTTTTAGCTGTGGTAATTGCACAGCCCGCATTTGCGCAAAATATCTCTGTTGATTTCGGTGAGAATGGTGATGGCACAGTAACAGGCCGCGTTATCCAAATGGTTGCGATTATGACGGTGCTTTCACTTGCACCATCTATCCTGATCATGATGACCAGCTTCACGCGCATAGTGATAGTGCTTTCTTTCATGCGTACAGCCATCGGGATACAGCAAACTCCGCCAAATACGGTGATGATATCATTGGCTCTATTCCTTACATTTTTTATTATGGCTCCGACATTGAAGGATGCCTATAATGAGGGTGTTGTCCCTTTAATAAATGAATCTATTGATGAGATGCAAGCGTTTGAGCGTACAACTGTACCGTTTAAACGCTTTATGCTTGAGCATGTGCGAGATGAAGATTTATCACTATTCGTGGAGATGAGTAATAGTGGCTCTTATGATGAGGGGATGGACATACCGCTGCATATTGTTATCCCATCTTTCATGATTTCAGAGCTGCGTCGAGCGTTCGAGATCGGGTTTATGATTTTCCTCCCCTTCCTGATTATTGATCTGGTAGTTGCATCTATTCTAATGTCGATGGGTATGATGATGCTACCGCCTGTCACAGTATCCCTGCCGTTCAAGATTATATTCTTTGTGCTGGTGGATGGCTGGAACTTAATCGCTGGCTCACTGGTACAAAGCTTTACTGTCGTTGGTGGTGGTTAGCTATAGTAACTTACAGTAGTTTGAATTAAGAAAAGGCAGTCGCATATGGATCCCCGCACGGGGGCGGGTATGACAACATGAACTATTCTTGATTGAAATCATTATATTTCTAATTGTGACCCAATGAATTATTCTGCTCGCTGCCTTGATAATTTGTAGTGTAGTTATCAAGGAAATTCTTAAATAGATCAACTTCAGATACAATGGAGAGCAATGTCTCGCGATCGGCCAAAGATCCCCCATGCATCGGGCGGGTAATAACATCAAATTGATAGGACTTTTCAGTTTGTAACATAAGGTCGCTATATTTTTTGCGCATATTTGCCAAAGCAATACGATCGTCACCAAGGCTTAGGGCTATGGCACGATTCAATATGAGATCTGATTGCTCTA
>DAOWDF010000259.1 GCA_030639165.1 Alphaproteobacteria bacterium | reverse complement strand
TAATCTTTTTTGGTTTGTATATACGTTTTTTATCACTCATATAAGTTGTGTTAAAGGACGACAACTCATTGCACAAGTAAAATATAATGGTTATATTCACTTCCATGACAAATATAGATACAGACAAAGAACGAACAGAGGCTGCCAAGGACGATAAGCTAGAGCGCGGCATGTCCTTCAGCATAACTCAAGTTAAAGCAAAAGAGGGGAAGTACACCTCTATCCCTGATTGTAAATATAATGTGCGTGAGACATTCGGCATTGATACAGATTGGGAAGTTTCAGGCTTTAGCGAGGCAGCATCAAATGTTCCTGAGGTAGATCCGACATATAAATTTGATCCCGATACTACGCTAGCGATTTTGGCAGGGTTTGAGCATAACCGCCGCGTTATGGTACAAGGTTATCACGGGACAGGTAAGTCAACGCATATTGAGCAAGTGGCTGCGCGTTTGAACTGGCCTTGTGTGCGTATTAACCTCGACAGCCATGTTAGCCGTATGGATTTGATTGGTAAGGATACTATTGTTCTTCAGGATGGTAAGCAAATTACCCGTTGGAAAGAGGGGCTTCTGCCTTGGTCTATCCAAAACCCTGTGGCGCTGGTCTTTGATGAGTATGACGCTGGGCGGCCAGATGTTATGTTTGTTATTCAAAGAGTGTTGGAGGCGGAAGGGCGTTTGACCTTGCTTGACCAGAATATGGTTATCAGGCCTCACCCTGCATTTAGATTATTTGCGACGAGTAATACAATCGGGCTTGGTGATACTTCAGGGCTTTATCATGGTACGCAGCAAATCAATCAAGGGCAGATGGATAGGTGGAATGTTGTTACTACACTGAATTATCTTTCGCATGATAAGGAGGCATCTATAGTGCTGGCAAAGCTGCCTGAACTTGGTGATGATAAGGGGCGCGATATGATTAGCAAGATGGTAACGCTAGCTGATCTAACGCGAACAGGTTTTGTTAATGGTGATCTTTCGACCTTGATGTCCCCGCGTACTGTTATTGGTTGGGCGGAGAATTTCCTTATCTTTAATGATAGGGAGCTTGCGTTCAGGCTGGCGTTCTTAAATAAATGTGATGAGGCAGAGCGTCCGATAATTGCAGAATATTACCAGCGTTGCTTTGGTGTTGACCTACCTGCAAGCGCGATTAGCAATATTGTTGTGCCAGACTAGATTAGCCCTGATTAAAAGCAGTCTGGATCACGCTGGCGTTCGAAATAGTCTTCAGGGCAATCTTTTGGATGAGTCTGCGTCGCGTAATCATCCCCTACGTCATGATTGCTTTTTCCAAAAATAAAAGTTTTGGCAAGCTCGCCAACTTTACTAGCTTTATCAATCAATTTTTCGCGCGCCTCGATCACGTCTTCTTCTGTGGTGCTTTCTATTGTATCACCGATTTTATCAGTAATACCTTCTATAGCGGAGCTGGAGTTATCTATTAACTTCTCCACACCTTTTCTATTGAATTGCTGAACATTTGTTTCATTGGGTTTGCCATCGTTTAGTGCGGTATCTTTTAGTGCTTCTGAGCATGAGGGTACAATTAAAGTAAAAACAGTAGTTAATCCTACTGCACCCCAAAAAATATTTGTACCCCAACTTCTATTGCTCATATTAAGCCCTCGTTTGATTATGTAATTTGCAGGATGTTATCATTTTTTTATAATTGGTGTCAAATTTAAGGTTGTTTGACTGCTGGTGGTGGTTCGTAATGACCTGCATGAAAGTAGGTTTATTATTTGTGGTGGCTGTAGTAACTTATCAATTATGAGCACAGATAATACAGAGCAATTCAAGGTAAGTACTACATCGACTTTACGGTCTATGGCGCATAGGGGTGGGTTGGAGGTTAGCTACTCCGACACTGAGATGCCTACTGGTGAGATTAAGGATTTGGAGCGGCCAAGTTTGCCTGTTCCGACGCCAGCTATGCCTAAGAAAAAGCGCGCTCTTATTCGGGGGTGCGCGGATACATATGCTCTTAAAATAGCGCATCATAATCAGGATTTGCACAATGCTAATGTGAATAATAATCCGAAAGTCAGGGCTTGCCTTGACGCGTTGGAGCAAGCGCGCTGTGATTGTATTGGGATATTATCCATGGATGGGGTTGGTGATAATCTTGATGCTGTGCTGGAGGCTAAGGCGATGCGGCGCGGATTTGGCGATATTATAGCGCGGGGCGATGTATCTATGGCGGATGCACTTCATATTATAGCGCGAGTTGAAATGACAGGGCGAGGTCTTACGCGCTCGACTAAAAAGCTGGTTAAGATTTGGCGGCCTTGGATAAATGAGCATTTGGGAGCGGTTAATTTTGAGCAGCTAAAATCTCTATTACATGATCAACGTGCGTATAGCGCGGCTTCTTTGGCGTTACTTAATGATTTGAATATAGGGCATGATGATGGGGGCGACGATCAATCATCTGCGGAGCTGGATGAAGAGTTTGGCGATAACTCACCAGAGCAAAGTGATGATTCTCAAGATCACTCGCAAGAATCCGATGATTCGCAAAATAGTGATGAAGGCGATGATATTGACCAAAGCTTTGATATGGATATGGACGAGATTATCGAGGATTTATCCTCAACCGAAGATAATTTATCCCATGAGGAGGAAATTTCTTATTCTCCATCGAGTCGTTCAAAAGAGTTGCTAGATTATTGTGAGGATAATTACCGCGTTTATACGACTGAATTTGATGAGGAGGTGGATGCCGCTGATCTTGCGGATTCTCATGAGCTGCATCGTTTGCGGGCTATGCTGGATAATCAGCTATCTAACCAGCAAAATATCATAACAAAGCTGGCGAATCGTTTGCAGCGGAAGTTAATGGCAAAGCAGCAACGTAAATGGGAGTTTGGTTTAGAGGAGGGGGTGCTTGACTGTGCTAAGCTTGCGCGTGTGATTGCTAACCCTACTGTTCCTATTACGTTTAAGCAGGAAACTGAAACGCCGTTTAAGGATACGGTCGTTACAATTTTGATTGATAATTCTGGATCTATGCGCGGACGGCCGATTGCCATTGCTGCTATGACGAGTGATATTATTGCACAAACTTTGGAGCGCTGCGGTATTAAGGTCGAGATATTGGGCTTTACAACCCGCGCTTGGAAGGGCGGAAAGTCACGTGAGTTATGGCTGGAGAGTGGACGGGTAGAACACCCAGGGCGACTTAATGATATTCGCCATATTATATATAAGTCGGCGAATACTCCTGTTAGACGTGCGAGCAAGAATCTTGGGCTTATGCTTAAGGAAGGTTTGCTAAAGGAGAATATTGATGGCGAAGCGTTGGTCTGGGCGTATAACCGAATCTCTCGCAGGCCAGAGGAGCGCAAAATTGTCATGGTTATCTCTGATGGCGCGCCGGTTGATGACGCAACGCTCTCGGTAAATCCTACAAATATACTGGAGGCAGATTTGCGCGGGGTTATAAGATGGGTTGAGGAGCGCTCTAATGTTGAGCTAACGGCGATTGGTATTGGCCATGATGTTACTAAGTATTACTCTAAGGCCATGACCATAACTGATGCGGACGAGCTCGCTGAGGCTTTGACTGATCAGTTAAGCGATTTGTTTGATGATTGATATGTGAAACCACTACCGTCATCCCCGCGGCATAGCAAAGCTATGCTGAACGGCGGGGATCCACATGCAGCAAGCTATGCTTGCTACTCTATTTTGCCAGATACCCGCACGGTGGCGGGTATGACGGTAGTATCAGTCTGGCAGGTTTTTATATTCATCAAATGCTAGCTTTAAAATAGTGTAAGCCATATTGATCTTTTTGATTTTATCTTCGGCTTCGGGGTTATCTCTATTGAGGTCAGGATGGAATTTTTTTGCAAGAATTTTATATTGTTTCTTGATCTCATCTAAAGTAACAGGTGGGGATAGTCCCATAAGCGCCATGGCTTCATGCTCAGGGGTGTTTACATCACCTTTAAAGGCTCGTTTATGCGCATGTTCTTTTTTCTGTTCCTGCTCTTCACCGTAGAAATAAGCGCGCTTAGCTGCCTTTAGTAATTCCTCTTCAGGGTCTTTACCATCGCTTTGTTTCCAAGTTGGGCGATCGCCGTAACGACTGCTTTTCATGTGGTTTTGAACCTCGCCATCGGACATGCCAGAGAAAAAGTTCCATGCCTTATTGTATTCCATAACGTGTTTAACGCAGAAATGATAATACTCATTAAGCCCGCGATGTTTTGGGGCTTTGTGGTCTGCATCTTGTGGACACCCTGGCATCTCGCAATTGTGAGATTCGGGTTTTTCCAAGTTATCGGCAAATTCAGGTGATTTATATTTTAATGTTATACTGGGCATGGGACTATTATATATATAATATTTGTTCGTAGCAAAAGGGAAAATATGTAAGATGACAAAAATGAAAGAACGTATTGAAGAAAAGCTAAGGGATGCCTTAGACCCAACTCTTCTAGAGGTTGTAAATGATAGCGCTCGTCATAAGGGGCATGCTGGTGATGATGGATCAGGTGAAAGCCATTTTATTATAGCTATTTCTTCTGGCAGTTTTGCTGGTTGCAGCAGGATTGAATGCCAGCGTATGGTGCATAATGCCCTTGAATGTGAGTTAACGCTAATTCATTCGGTGTCAATTATAATTACAAAATAAAAACATGTATCTTATGGTTGTACTGTTCTTTTGTATGCAGTAGTATTCAGGAAGATTAATTGTTAACTTCTTTTGTTTCTATTGTGTGGTGAAAATGAAAAAATTAAATCAAGGGCCTTCCTGTGCCCCGTCTTTTGACGTAATTAGGGAAAATTCTAGTCGTAGCTCTCAGAGTTCTTTGGTGAGTAAAAATATTACAGTGTTTGGTCGTAGGACATCGGTTCGATTAGAGCCTGAGATGTGGAGGGCTATTGATGAAATATCAGCTAAGGAGAAATGTAGTATCCATGATATTTGCAGTCTTGTATTTATGAGGAAGAGTGAAGCTACGTCATTGACTGCTGCTATTCGCGTGTTTCTTATGTTATATTTCCGCGCTGCAACTACTGAGCAAGGCCATATGCTCGCAGGGCATGGCGATTTTATCAATATGAAGAGTAGGGCACAAATTCCTAGTGAGCTTGAAGGTTTTTTTAAGAAAAAACGGAATCATAGTGAATACAGATTGGGTTAATGGGTAATTTACAGCTATAATCTCAAGTCTCTGTTATCCTATCCAGATCTCGATTCATGTTCTAGCTAGCTATGGCAGGCTTTATAGTGGCGCTGCTATCGGAGTTAGCTACGGCTTTGGTTTTATCGGCATCTATAATATCGTTATAGGCCTTTAATAGAGACTTGGTCACGACATCCTTGCTGAATAACTCATTATAGGTTTTTGTTCCGCCAGCAACTATTTGTTCTCTGGTCTTTTCATCATTTAGAGCTGTATTCAGATTTTTAGCAAGCGTATCTACGTCATCAATGTCACATAGTAGCCCATCCTTTTCATGGGTTACATATTGTTTTGCACCATCTGCCTTGGTTGCAACCAACGGCGTTTTTGCATACCAGCTTTCGGCAATTACCGTTCCAAATGGCTCGTATCGTGATGGTAAAACGCAAACATCTGCAATATCGAGAAGTGCGGAGCGATCATTTCTCCAACCTAAAAAGCGTACACGATTATCTAAGCCTAACTTGGTGGCTAGTTTTTTGTATTTATTAAGATCTGGGCCATTACCTGCGAGCAATAGATATGCGTCCTTCACCTGTAAGGCAGCTTCTAGAAGTGTGTCCACGCCTTTTTTCTGGTGCATTCTTGATAGAAGTAAAATAGTCTTTGCATCTTCAGGCACGTCGAAATCTGATTTCTTAACGGGCTTGTCTTCTTCCAGAGTTCCAAATGTGTGTACGACGAAGGAGCGTTCAGGCGCGTTTGTTTGCTCAATAATATGGCGAACAATATCTCTGGTAACGCCCATATAATAGCCGCAGTTTTTATAGTTTTTAAGATCGTAATACCCACCAAACCAGCCCAGAGTAGGGATGTTAATATTATCAGGCATGAATGAAGATGCGCGGCTCATCCAGCAATGGATAAGGTCAGGCTGGTAGTCTTCTATTGCTTGGCGAATTGTTTTTTGTTCGCCGCGCTTTTTGAAGCGGTTGAAGGTAAGCGGTGTATATTTAATATCTCTATCATCAAGGCATTGTGCAAAATGTTTATGAGGACGACATAGGGCGCGTTGTTCGATATTTTCATTATGCAGAGATTTTATAGCGTCGAGGCAGAATGTCTCGGCACCGCCTGTTTCGGCTCCAGCAACGATATGAAGTATTTTCATTGGAAATCTCCGGTATTTTATGGCTTATAAATTTCTTCCAAATTGAAGGAATTTCTTGTGACGAGCCGCAATTATCTCTGCTTTATCCCAAGAAGTAAATTCGTTTAGACCTTTTTCAATTTGATCTGCAACGGCGGCGATAACCTCATCTTTTTTACGGTGAGCTCCGCCAACAGGTTCTTTAATTATTGCATCAATGAGTTTGAGCTCATGTAAGTCCTGAGCTGTTAGTTTTAGAGCTGCGGCTGCGTCTTTTGCGTATTCTCCGCTCTTCCATAGGATAGATGCACAGCCTTCCGGGGATATTACAGAGTAGATAGAGTGTTCAAGCATGTATATTTTATCAGCAACAGCAATTGCAACCGCTCCACCAGAGCCACCTTCTCCAATTACTACAGAAATTATAGGAACTTCTGTTCTGAGGCAGGTTTCTATTGATTTTGCTATGGCTTCGGATTGACCGCGTTCCTCTGCGCCAACTCCTGGATATGCTCCTGCTGTGTCGATTAATGTAATTACAGGTATTTGGAATTGATCGGCCATCTTCATTAGGCGTTGCGCTTTACGATACCCTTCAGGGCGGGTCATACCAAAGTTACGCTTTATGCGGCTTTGTGTATCATTGCCTTTTTCATGTCCCATTATTACGCAAGATCTTCCGCGGAAACGACCAATTCCACCGATTAGCGCATGGTCTTCAGCGAAGTTTCTGTCACCTGAAAGCGGGGTGAAATCGTCTATTATGGCGTTGATAT
>DAOWDF010000306.1 GCA_030639165.1 Alphaproteobacteria bacterium | reverse complement strand
GATATTTGTAGCCTTGTTTATAATGATTTCAAATCGATACTTGTGCAAGAGCCATCAGCATTGCAGTTAATACCTTTTGAGGCAGCAGAAGATGCGGTTGAAGAAGATGCTAGCGAGGAAGATGCAGAGGTAACGATATCTACATATAGCTTTGAGCCGACAGAAGAAGAAAGTCTTGAAAAAGGGTTGCCTCGTAATCTTGGTGTGCAAATTTTCCGTGCTATGCTTGATAGTTCTGCGGGTGAACAAGCCGCGCGTATGACTGCGATGGATAATGCAACACGTAATGCTGGTGAGATGATTGATGATCTTACATTGATCTATAACCGTGCGCGTCAGGCTTATATTACGAAAGAGCTTATAGAAATTATTTCAGGAGCGGAGGCAGTTTAATAATGCTTAAATTTCTTAATATCTGTTCAGTTTTATTAGCCTTTATGGCTATGCCTGCTATCGCCAATGAGGATATTGATTCTCTTCGTTATCCTGATGCAGAGTGGGGAGATAATTTATTATCTGCGCTTGAGGCTGGTCCTTCCATTTTAGGTGAGGAAGAAATATTTGTAGTTGAGTTGCCGCCTACTAACAGTTCGCAGGTTACCAAAGATGAGATCGCTTATTTGCATGAAATTGCTAAAGCTGAGCGCACCCCAGATAATGTAGATCGCATATATTATGAAAACAGTGGCGCACAAGCCTATGAGTTTTTTGTAAAAGAGGGTCTTATCTCTGCGGATAATTACAAGACTATTGAGCTATTAAAAATGATTGATGTCGACCATGTATATTTTCTTTTGGAGCGCAAAAAGTATTTCTCTCGCCCAAGGCCAAATCACATTGATGAGACGCTGGAGACGGTTATAGATAACCCTAAGCATCCAGCATATCCTTCGGGGCATGCTAGCCAGACATATATTGTGGCGTTGGTGCTATCGGAATTTGATCCTAAGAATGCTGCTATATATAAGCAATTTGCGGTAGATGTAGCGCATCGTCGTGAGATAGCAGGGGTGCATTACCCTAGTGATAGCGTAGCCGGACGTAAGATGGCGGTAGATGTTTTAGAACGTTTACGTAGCGTTTCAGTTTTTGAAAAGAAATTCCAAGATGCAAAATCAACATTTGTTGTTTCATATAATCTTCCTGATGATGAAGAAGTTGAAGAAGCAGAATAAAATTTTAGTAATATAAATAAAGTTAAATAAGTTTAGTAAAAGGAAAGTGAAAAAATGGCAAAAGCAAAAGAAGCACAATCAGGCGGTAAAATATTACAGATATTGGGCGCGGTTGTTGACGTTCAATTCGAAGAGGGCAGTGTTCCTCCGATTTTGAATGCTCTTACCACAGAAAATGATGGTAAAGAATTAGTTTTAGAAGTTGCCCAGCATCTTGGTGAGAATGCAATTCGCGCGATTGCTATGGATATGACAGATGGCTTACAGCGTGGACAAAGCGTTGCTGACACTGGTGATGCTATTCAAGTGCCTGTTGGCCCTGAAACTCTTGGCCGCATCATGGATGTTGTTGGTAACGAGATTGATGAAGGTAAGAAAATTACAACTAAGTCTAAATGGGGTATTCACCGTGAAGCTCCTAGCTTTGCTGAGCAAGCAACTGATACTGAGATCCTTGTGACAGGTATTAAGGTTGTTGATCTTCTTTGCCCATATGCAAAAGGTGGTAAAATTGGTTTGTTCGGTGGTGCTGGTGTTGGTAAAACCGTTACAATCATGGAGCTGATTAATAATATCGCTAAAGGTCACGGTGGTGTATCTGTATTTGGCGGCGTTGGTGAGCGTACTCGTGAAGGTAATGACCTTTACCATGAGATGATAGAATCTGGCGTTATTAAACCAGGTAATCACGAAGAGTCAAAAGTGGCTCTTGTTTACGGTCAGATGAATGAGCCTCCAGGTGCGCGTGCGCGTGTAGCACTATCTGCGCTTACTATGGCGGAATATTTCCGTGATGAAGAAGGCCAAGATGTTTTGTTCTTCCTTGATAATATTTTCCGTTTCACTCAGGCTGGCGCAGAAGTTTCTGCTCTACTTGGACGTATTCCTTCAGCTGTTGGTTATCAGCCGACACTTTCTACTGAAATGGGTCAAATGCAAGAGCGTATTACCTCAACGAATAAAGGATCGATCACTTCAGTTCAGGCGGTTTATGTGCCTGCGGATGACTTGACCGACCCTGCGCCTGCGACAACATTCTCGCATTTGGATGCTACGACTGTTTTGTCTCGTCAAATTGCGGAGCAGGGTATTTACCCTGCGGTTGATCCACTGGATTCAACTTCACGTATCCTTGACCCTCGCGTTATTGGTGATGAGCATTATGACGTTGCTAACTCAGTTCAGCAAATTTTGCAGAGCTATAAGAACTTGCAGGATATTATTGCGATTTTGGGTATGGATGAGCTTTCTGAAGATGATAAATTGACTGTTGCTAGAGCGCGTAAGATACAGCGTTTCTTGTCACAGCCATTCCATGTTGCTGAAGTATTTACTGGTTCTCCTGGTATTTTTGTTTCTTTGGAAGATACTATCAAGGGCTTTAAAGCGATTGTTGCTGGTGAGTATGATCACTTGCCGGAAGCAGCGTTCTATATGACAGGTACTATTGAGCAAGTTGTTGAAAAAGCAACAAAAATGGCAAAGGAAGCAGCTTAATAACTTCCTATATTTAAGTATGGACGTTGTTAAGCTTCGGCTCACGTATAAAAATACGCGTTGCCTAGCTTTCCTAGCCATACATAAATATAGTTTGCTATTAATATTGTTAATTAAGGAGTGTTTCTTATGGAACAGCAGGAATGGGAAAGAGTAGTTTCTGATTTTGATG
>DAOWDF010000029.1 GCA_030639165.1 Alphaproteobacteria bacterium | reverse complement strand
TTAAATTACAATCAGCCTCAAATAAAAACTCTATCGCCTTTTTGCTGTACTCATAAATACTTGCATTAGATCGTTTACCATACGGCAAATGCAGAGTATCACCAAAATACACAGTATCTATATCAGGCATTTTATCCCTGATAGATTTTGCTATTAACAGCCCACCAAGACCTGAATCAAAAACCCCTAATTTCATGATCTAGAATAAATCAACATGGACAGAAAGCATTTTTTCAACGTCTCTAGCTTTGTCCCTACATGCAAAAATAATAATATGGTCTTTAGGCAACAACTCATCATTAGCTTTAGGTATAATAACCTCATCACCTCTAATAATTGAACCAATAACCACACCAGCTGGAAGCTCTATATCAGAAATCTTCTTATTTGCTATACGCGACACATCAGATACTTCTGCCTCCATAAGTTCAAACGCCCCGTCACGAATACTATGAATACCCTTAATACGGCCACGCCTCACATGCTGCATAATACTAGCTACAATAATTGCTTTTGGCGACACCATAACATCAACGCCCAACGGCCCCACCAATGGGTAGTAAGCATTATTATTCACCAAAGTTACCACGCGCTGACAACCATATTGCTTGGCCAGCAATGATCCCAAAATATTACTCTCATCATCATTCATAAGCGCAATATATGTCTCCGCCGTTGCAACAGATGCTTCTTCCATTATCTCACGTTCCAAAGCCGAGCCATTAAGAATAATAACATTCTCAAGCTGCCCACTCAGGAAGGTCGCTCTATCAGTATTATTCTCCACGATTTTCAACTGTATATCAGGAACCTCTTCTTGTAGAGTTCTGATAAGTGATAAACCTATATGCCCTCCACCAGATATAACTATCTTACGAGCTTCCTTCTCCATATGGCCAAAGGCCGCCATAACACGGCGCAAATGGTCACTATCAACTATCAGATAAGCCTCATCACCGACTTCTAACATATCATTATCATCGGGGATAATTGTCTTGGTGCCACGAGCAATAGAAACTATAGAAAATGATAAATCAGGAAATAACTTATTAAGCTGGCTTAATTGCGTATGTAAAACTGGACAATCCTCAGTGCAGACAACGCCAATAAGATGAGCCTTACCCTCCGCAAGCTTAACTACCGTAGTAGTACCTGGAATTGCTAGCCTTTGCACAATATCCTTTGCAACCAAAACTTCTGGCGAAATTATAACATCAATCGGCATATGCGCGCGGCTAAATAAATTAGACCATGCCGGATCAAGGTATGATTGCCTGCGGATACGAGCAATTTTCTTGGGTATACCAAATAGAGAGTGACCAATCTGACAAGCGGTCATATTTACTTCATCATTTTCGGTAACGGCAATTATCAAATCACAGTCATTCGCACCAGCTGCATTTAGAATATCAGGATCAGATGCATGACCACTAATAGTATTAACATCCATAGAGTTATGAATTTGTGCCAATAATACACTCTGTTCATCAATAACAGTAACGTCATTATCTTCCTTAGAAAGATAGGCCGCAATACTTGCACCAACAATCCCAGCACCACAAATAATAATTCTCATAACTCTTTTTCCATCTTTAATAAATTAATATAAATAATTTTATAATATTTCCAATTCATTTCTGCACTACGCTACTTGTTGTTTGTCATCAGAAAACACATCAAGCGACTTTAGTTTTCTATGCAAAGCGGATCTTTCCATCCCAATAAATTCAGAAGTCTTAGATATATTACCATCAAATTTATTAACCTGTGACAATAAATAATGCCTCTCGAAACACTCGCGCGCTTCCCGCAGGCCCATCTGCAACGTCATATCAACAAAAGAAGCCCCTGAATCAATATTGTCTGCGCCAGCAACTATACTACTGCTAACAAACTCTGGCGGTAGATGCTCGACATCAATCTTATGGCCTTGCCCATCATTCATTATATCAACCCATTCCAAGACATTGAGCAACTGCTTTATATTACCTGACCAGCTATAAAGCTGTAGCTTGGATATAGCTTGCTCGGAAAAACTATGTGCAGAATAATGCGCAATTAACTCAGGTATATCAGACCTTCTCTGCGCTAAATCAAGCATATGAATAGGCACAACATTTAAACGATAGTATAGATCTTCTCTAAACTCATTGCTATCTACCTTGGCTTGGACATCTGCGCTAGTTGTAGCGATAACCCTTATATTAGATGGTGTTATATGGTTTGAACCAACCTTATGATATGAAGAATCCTGTAGTAAACCCAAGATCTTACCTTGCGTTTCTATAGGCAGGCTCATCACCTCATCCAATAATAAAGTGCCACCATCAACAAGCTCTAGTAAACCAATGCTGTCCCCTGCTCCAAATAGCTCCATCTCTAATTTATCAGAGTTTCTACTCTCACAATTAAGCACCATAAAAGGCATATCTGCGCGATCCGATTGCTCATGCACATATTGCGCTGCGATGTTCTTACCTGTACCCGCCTCGCCAGTAATTAAAACACGGCTATTTGATCCAGCTACTTTATCAAGAGTTTGACGGATATTATCTGGTATCTGCCATAAGAAATCATGACTCTTATCCACTCTAGTTTTTTTAAGCTCTGCATTTTGCTTTCTAAGAGCAGCATTCTCAAGCGCCCTATGTATCATCAACAATAGGCGATCGCTCTGAAACGGCTTTTCAATAAAATCATAAGCCCCGATTTTAATAGCAGATACAGCAGTATCAATCGTTCCATGCCCGCTAATCATAATAAACGGTAAGTCACTGCGCTCTTTCTTGACCTTCTTTAATATCTCAATACCATCATCGGCGCTGCCTTGAAGCCATATATCCTGAATCACAAGATCAGGGGCTTCATTTTCTATCAATGCATAGGCTTGATCGCTATTACTGGCGATAATGCTTTCATAGCCCTCATCCTCAAGCAGCCCTTGAATAAGCATGCAAATATCTTGTTCATCATCAATAATCAGTATCTTCTCATGCATTATTGGCATCATCCTTTATTGTAATTAAGCTTTGGGGAAAGTTAAAACGACACAAGCACCGCCTTTATCTTGCCAATCTGAATTAGCTGACAACCACTGGGGAGCGCCGAGCAATAATTCTCCGCCGTGATCTTCCATTATCTTTTTAACTATAGCCAGCCCAAGCCCTGTACCCTTTGGCTTATGAGTAATATAAGGCTCTGTGAGCTTTGATATTTCCTCATCTTCAGGAAAACCTACCCCATTATCAGTAATTGCAACGAACATTTTATCCCTATCATATTCGCCAATTAATATATAAACCTCTCCACCACCATCACTAAATTTGGCTGCAATAGAATCCACCGAATTTTGCAGTAAGTTATTTATAACCTGTCGTATCTGCCTGCAATCAAGGTTAACCTGAATATCCCCACCACCCTTGATAAGGTTAAACGCAATATTACCATGCGCTTGCTTTGATAATAAAATAGATTCCTCGATATGTTTAGATAGAACCTCCAGTTTTAAAACTGGATCAGGCATCCGCGCAAATGATGAAAACTCATCAACCATACGCCCAATATCTCCAACATTCTTAATAATTGTATCTGTGCATTGTGCAAATATATCAGGGTCACCCTTAATATCTTTTAAGTATTTACGCTTTAGCCTCTCCGCCGACAATTGAATTGGCGTTAGTGGATTTTTAATCTCATGCGCAATTCTACGCGCAACATCAGACCAAGCAGCCTTCCTTTGCGCAGATTGCAAATCAGTAATGTCATCAAAAGTAATAATCAGGCCAGATTTATTTTCCTCTAACACCTCAATAGAAATATTAAACATGAAAATACGTTTACCTCGGCCAACAGATAAAACAGAAACCTCCCTTTGCAGAACCCTCGTCTGTTTTCTTGCCACATCATGCAAAACACTATCTAGCTCAGGTAT
>DAOWDF010000098.1 GCA_030639165.1 Alphaproteobacteria bacterium | reverse complement strand
TATTATGCCTGATTATTTTTGTATTATCGTATGCCGCAGTGCTGGCAGAGGAATATACTCATATGCGTAAATCTAAGCCAGTTATGCTTGGGGCAGGGCTTATTTGGGTGGTTATTGCAATTATAGCACCAGATTACGGTATTGATAAGCATGCTCTACATGCGGCTATTCTTGAGGGGCTAGAGGAGTATGCGAGTTTATTGTTATTTTTGCTTGCTGCTATGACTTATATCAGCGCTCTTCAAAATCGTAATGTATTTGCGGTTATACGAGCTAAATTGATTTTGGCGGGTCTTAGTTTGAGGCAGCTATTCTGGGTTACAGGTATCTTGGCATTTTTCCTATCACCTATTGCGGATAATTTGACTACTGCGCTGGTTATGGGCACAGTTATTATGGCTGTTGGTCACTCTAATGCTAAGTTCATTACTTTGGGCTGTATTAATATTGTGTCCGCGGCTAATGCTGGCGGAGCGTTTAGCCCGTTTGGGGATATTACTACTTTGATGGTTTGGCAGGCTGATAAGATTGAATTCTTTGAGTTTTTCACGTTATTTTTCCCTTCCGTTGTGTGCTTCTTAGTTCCTGCGATTATTATGAGTTTCTTTATTCCTAAGGAACAACCAGAAACTATTGATGAGCATATAGTTATGAAACGTGGTGCAAAGCGCATAATTGCTTTGGCATTTATAACAATTTCTATGGCTGTAGGGTTCGAGCAAATATTAGGGTTGCCACCATTTATTGGTATGATGACAGGTATGTCATTTTTAATGATGGTTGCTTGGTATGTTCGTCACGGTAAGTCATCAGAGGACAAGGATTTTGATATCCTAGAGAATGTTGCTTCTGCGGAGTGGGATACGTTGTTGTTCTTCTTTGGGGTTATATTCAGCGTTGGTGGCTTGGCTTTCCTAGGTTATTTGGAGTTTGTGTCCAATACTTTCTATACAGGATTTGGGCCAAGTACGACTAATATACTCCTTGGTTTTGTTTCTGCAATTGTAGATAATATTCCAGTTATGTTTGCTGTATTAACGATGAATCCTGAGATGGATCATTTCCAATGGTTGCTAATTACATTAACAGCAGGTGTGGGTGGGAGTATGCTCTCGATTGGATCGGCTGCAGGTGTTGCGCTTATGGGCGTTGCTAGGGGCTATTATACGTTCTTCTCTCACTTGAAGTGGGCGCCTGTAATTATGATAGGTTATGCTGCTTCCGTAGCAACTCATTTCTGGCTGAATTCTCCAAGCGGACTGTTCTAGGAAAATAATCCTTGACACTTTAGCTTGTATCTGCTTTAAATTACAAATCAAACGCAATGAATCTATATTCTTTAAACCTCGCTTTTAAGCGGGGTTTTTGCGTTTTAATAGTCTTTTGAAATAAGGAGTTTGGCTATGAGATTAGGTTTATGCCTAGGCTTTGGCGCGTTTTTATCTGCGTCCAAGGCTTTGTTGTGGAGTAACAGCGCTCAGATAAAATGGGCAAATAATACAGAAATTGAATGGAGTAAATAAAATGACAACAATATGGAATTCGGCTAGTGTAGCGCCTGAAGCTACTCATAAAATACCGGTAGATGTATCGGCGGTTGGCGGTGCATCACATGTAAATATTGGTGATTTGCAGATTAATAATAGAATTACAACTGCAGGATTAGTTGTAACTGTAGATGGGTTTTCTATATTGGATGCCTCTGGGTTAGGGGTTGATGTTGCGGGCGCAACGATTACGGCCAAGGCAAGCACTACACAATATCTGGTGTTAGATTTATTTGATCTAAGCTTGAAATTATTAGACCGCCAATATCATGATGGTTGTATTATTTTAAGTGAGGTTGTGACTAGTGCCACAAGTGTAACATCTATTGAAAATTTATTCTCGCGCACTGCTCCTAAAACCAAGATACATCGTTTTTTAAAGCGTTTGGCAAATTCTAAAAATACTGGTGATGTAAGAATAGCTGTTTTAGGTGACAGCCTTATGGAACCTGCAGGAAGTGGAATAAAGTGGAGTGATTTACTGTTTAATGCCACCTATTCTGCAGATGGCTATAACGTGCCTAACCTTGCTAATATAACAATTGACAATTATGCTGTAGGCGGCTCGACCACTCATCATGGCTCTATACTGGCAGGTGAGGGGCTGTATATGGCCAGCACTGGCAGCCATTGGGGTGATACCATCATTGCATATGGGGCAAGCGAAACATCGCGTAGATTTTCACCACCTGTTGCAGATGCAGGAAGATCACCATTACTAGCTGATCCATATGATTTGGTGATTATCGGCTTTGGCGCGAATGGCGGAGCGCTTGATCTGGTTTTATATGAGAATATGGTGGCAGAGTTACGTAAGGTTGGCTCGGAAGTTGTAATTGTTACGCAAAATTATCGTACTGATAATACGGTTTTCTTGAAAGATCGTGGTGATACTTTAGATATCATGGCGCAGGCTACAGGTGCGGCTTTGGTTGATACTTGGATGTATGTATTGGAAGATGATAGGGCTGGCTTAACCGTTCATGATGATGCAGTTCATATGGCGGCGGAAGGGCATAAATCATGGGCGAAGGCTTTGTCGGGTGTTCTCAATCCTGCACTTGATTTGGCGGCAGATAAGACATTGGATATTTCCTATGTTATTGGTGACGGTGTGTCTGCGGATGGCAGGAATTGGGATATGCACCCAAACTATTGTATGACACAATTCACCCCTTATGCGACTGATGGCACGGTTGCGCAAGCCACAACGGTTACTGCGGTGAATAAAAATCCAGCAATAATATTTGGAGGAAAGACATCATCTAATGCAGTGACGAGTGTGGCTACGGGGCAATATGCAGCCTTTGGTCATATGTGGGCGAATGAGTTTGATGTTATTGTTGATGGCTCAAGTGTATTCACCGCAGATATAAAGGTACAAAACAAAGCTAGCACTATTGGCAGTATAAGCCTAGGCACTGCAAATTCTGGTGAGGCTGTGGTTATTGAGGGCGGGGCTGCCACTGCTTTTGCGGATTTATCCAGTAATTTCAGGAGCAATAAATCTATTCAAATTGTCGTTACCAGCGGGACGATGAAAATACTCGGCGTTGTGTTCCGTTGCGACAAGATAACTGAGCTGGATATTGATGCGGATGTAAAAACCAAAGGTACATTTGCAAGTGAAGCGTGGGCATATGCGCATCCTAATTCAGTTTATAGTGATATTGATGGTGACAGTATAAGTTTTGATTATGTAGGTTCTGACGCAGTTATATATTTAAGTAGCCGTAGCGCAGCTGGGATAGTAGATATATATCTTGACGGCAAAATTATATATAATCAGCTGGATTTATATAGTGGCGGTACGTTTGTAAAGTCAGTGCATATTCCTGCTACGCCTGATTTTGATTATCGCAAAAATAGGCCAGCTAAGCATAGCGTGCAGGTTAGGCTTAATGGCTCTAATGTATCGGTCGGCGCTCCCGCTGGTCAAAACCGTAGGCTTGGGGTTTTGGGCGTACATGTATTTGATAAGGGCTAGTTCATTTATTCAATTGACTTTTTCCTTAAAGCCTATATAAAATATGCATTCTCGAGAAAGAGGAGCGCGGTGCTTCCGTTGAAATTCTGGTTTAAACCTGAGCTTCAAACCTAATTTGGTCTATCGGGACAATTATATATAAGGAAAAAATCCATGAGTGGAAAAAGAGTTCAGTCCAAGCATAAGCTTGATCGTCGTATTGGCGCAAATATTTGG
>DAOWDF010000185.1 GCA_030639165.1 Alphaproteobacteria bacterium | reverse complement strand
TATGAGCCTTACCAATAACAGCGTTACGAGTTACCCCACCAAGTTTTTTAGCGATTTCAGCAGCAGTATGCCCATCACCCCAAAGTTTTTTCAATGTGGATACGCGATCATCAGTCCAGCTCATTTTAATCCTCCAAATATAGAAAAAAGGCAACGATCAATGCTAAGCACTGACGTCGAACAAGTTTTTCAAGTTTTTATCTAAGGATTACAATTTATCAGGACTGTGATTTTTAGCCAATGAATTAAATAAATAAATATTCTTTATCCACATTACAGAATATTGCTAGGTGGGTATATCCATACCAAACATTGCATAGTTTTCCGCTCGTTCAGCCCAGTTTTCCTGAACTTTAACGAATATTTTCAAATGGACTTTTTGACCCATAATATCTTCTAAGTCTTCGCGCGCAGCCTTGCCTATAGCCTTAATTTTAACCCCGCCCTTACCAAGAATTATGCCCTTCTGACTTTCTTTTTCGACATAGATCAGCTGCGATATTTTCACACTACCATTATCAAAATCTTCCCAGCTTTCTGTTTGGATAAACACAGAATACGGTATTTCTTGATGTATTTGATGAAAAACCTTCTCGCGGGTTATTTCCGCTGCCATTAAGCGCATCGGCATATCGCTCATCTGGTCTTCAGGATATACCCATGGTTGCTCTGGTAATATAGAGGCCAAATATTTAGAGATATCCTCAACGCCCTTACCGCTCAACGCGCTAATCATGAAGGTAGCCATATATGGGAATTTATCATTCAGCTTTTGCGTCAACGCCAAAAGATCAGGCTTTGAAACTAGATCAACTTTATTAAATACAAGAATTACATTTTCTTGATTTTCCAATGACTTAAAGATCATTTTGTTTTTTTCTATGGGATCCCTCATGGCAGCATCAACCATATGAATTATATAATCCGCATCTTCTAAACTGGATAAGGCAGCAGTAACCATGGCCTTTTCCAGCGTCTTTCTGGGGTTGAAAATCCCAGGGGTATCTATCAAAATAATTTGTGTTTTATCATAGGCCGCCATGCCAAGAATACGCGTACGTGTGGTTTGAACTTTACGCGAAACAATAGAAACCTTAGAGCCAACAAGAGAATTAATCATCGTTGACTTACCCGCATTTGTTAGGCCAATAACACTAACAAAGCCGCATTTTTGCCCCTTAGGATTTTCATTATTTGATATCATTTATTCTACACCCTTCATAAATTCTTTAGCTACAGCTTTCTCTGCCTCTGCTCGCGACCTGCCCTTAGCAGTAATTGGAGCGCAGCCTTTAACGCTTAATTTAATCTCAAATATAGGCGCGTGATCAGGGCCGCTTTGACCGACAACATCATAAAGCGGCAAAGGAAGATTTTTAGCTTGCGCCCATTCTTGAATCGCAGTTTTCGGATGTTGCGGCGGGGATTTCATAGTATAGAAAACCTCTTCCCACTGCTTTTCTATCAAAGCCTTACATGGCTCAAATCCACCATCAAGATAGATAGCGCCGATAACTGCCTCAAAAACATCCGCAAGAATATGGTCATTCCTTGCGCCGCCAGCAGCAGCTTCAGATTCAGATAATAATATATAATCACCTAAAGATATATTAACAGCCAGCTTTGCTAATGTCTCACCCTGAACCAGCGATGCTAGGCGCTTGGCAAGGTCGCCCTCTTGCTCCTCAGGGAATCTTTCAAATAAGGCATTTGCGATCACTAGCCCCAAAACGCGATCACCTAGAAATTCAAGGCGTTCGTAATTAACAGCAATACCTGTGCTGGAATGTATCAAAGCCGTGCGCAATAGCTCTTTATTATCAAAATAATATTCAATAATGTTTTGTAAATCTTCGCCAGATTTTATGGAGGTTGGAGCTGCCATTTAAAGCTCTTTCTGGCTTTCATCACCATTAATACGTACTGGATCAATATCCATAAACAAACGATCGTAACGTACGCTCCACGGCCATTTCCACATCTCGAAAAGATGCGCATAACCATTTGTGGAGAAGAATAAAAAGTCAGCGCGTCCAATAATATTTTCAAAAGGAATAGGCCCCACACTTTCTGCAACACGACTATCCTGCGAGTGATCACGATTATCACCCATCACAAAGTAATGTCCATCAGGCACGGTATACATATCCGTATCATCAAGCCTTTCACGATCAGACACTTCATAAATACTATGCTGCACGCCGCCGGGAAGTGTCTCTGTATATTCTGCACGTCTTTGCGAGCCGTCAACCTCAACATCACGTACATATTCCCGTGGTATAAGCTGATCATTAATAAAAAGCCTACCGCGAGCAACCATTACAGTCTCCCCAGGGAGAGCAACAACGCGCTTAATATAATCGATGCCAGTATTACTTGGCAATGCAAATACAATCACATCACCGCGCGCAGGCGCTTTTGGCCATATACGTTGCTCAATCGGGGCTATGCCCAGCGGGAATGAATAACGGCTATAACCATATGCAGGCTTATTCACAAACAAGTAATCACCAACTAATAATGTTGGCTTCATTGACCCTGAAGGGATGTGGAATGGCTCAAAAAAGATTGAGCGTATGATCAATGCGATACCGATAGCAATGAGAGCAGTTCTCATGAACTCACTAAGCTCGCCCTTCTTGATCAGTACAGGCTTATCTTTATCATCAATCTGATCCATAGGAGTTGCCACTGCGCTTTTAACATTTTCAAAATTATCTGACATAGTAGAATTACTTACAGGAAAAGGAATTATAAATCCATATCTTTTATGACGAGCACGCTTCTATAATCACAAAGCCCAAGGCATATGGCGGCTCATCACTTAAGGATAAATGGACGGAACTGCTCATACCATCAGGAGTTATCGCATTTAACCTAGCCAAAGCCCCGCCGCTAAGCTCTAATTCTGGCTTACCATTAGATGAATTTTTAACGCCGATATCTTTTAAATATATATTACCAACAAAGCCACTACCCAGCGCTTTTACCAGAGCTTCTTTAGCAGCAAAGCGTTTTGCGTAGAAGCAAGTTTTATCATCACGCTTTACTGCCTGCTCGCGCTCTAATTTTGTGAAATATTTACTTTCAAAACGATGGCCATGGCGTTTGAGTATTTTTTCAATGCGCCTGATATCGACTAAATCTGTGCCAATCCCAATTATCATTTCTTTGCTAACCTGCGCTTTTCTTTCACTTTTGCACGCGCCGATTTAGCTCCTCTAATTAAGAAATAATATATTGGGTAACTAATAGGCATTGTTGCAACAACCAGAATATAACCGCCGAGCATCCATGGCAAGAATAACGTCATCGGCTCTGTCATCATCATATTCCAGACTATCGAGATACTCAAATCATCAGGAATTACGCCAGCCCCTTCAATGCCCCATAGTGAGAACAAAGACTTACCCAAAGAAATCCCTCCCCACCAAATAAAGGGGAAAGTCCATGGATTACCAATAAAAGTCCCCATCATTGCCGAGAAAATATTTCCGCGCACCAACCATGCTATAATTCCCGCTTGAATAAAATGTGATCCCAAAATCGGAGTAAAGGAAACCCCCGTACCGATGGCTAGCCCTAGAGCTATGCTATGGGTAGAATCCGACAGCCTTACCAAGCGGTGCTTGGAATATGTAAATGCCCGCTTCCAGCCCATTTTAGGCCAAAAAACCTGCCTTGCTGTTTCGGTTAGCGTTAAAGGTTTGCGCCTTTTGAACATTATCTATACATTAACTCCATAAAAATAATCAGCTCCACACTATACATGATGCCAATCTATGCAAAGGAAAAAACATGCCGTTACTGAAACATATAGAAATTGTACCCAACTTTCCTAAAGAGGGAATTAATTTCTATGAC
>DAOWDF010000074.1 GCA_030639165.1 Alphaproteobacteria bacterium | reverse complement strand
GCAAATTTTACCGATAAAGCTTTTGCGTGAAGTGCCGAGTAATATAGGGCAGCCAAGGGTTTTAAACTTATTAAGATTTTTGAGTATCTCAAGATTATGCTCCAGAGTTTTGCCAAAACCTATGCC
Source organism: Alphaproteobacteria bacterium (assembly GCA_030639165.1). Lineage (GTDB taxonomy): Bacteria > Pseudomonadota > Alphaproteobacteria > Micavibrionales > Micavibrionaceae > UBA1672. The sequence goes on along the minus strand of DAOWDF010000074.1, from coordinate 5,200 downwards.
AGCATCCAGTATAATTTTATCTTGAGCGATATTATTACGGGCGCAAAACTCCAGTCTTTCCTTAAAAAACGTCAATAATTCATCAATTATATTATCGTAAGTCGGAGCATTTTGCATGTTTTGCGGGTTGCCCTTCATATGCATTAGGCACACAGGAAGCTTGCTTTCCGCCACTATTGCCGCAGAGTTATTGTCATGAGTTAGAGCGCTGACATCATTAATAATATTAGCGCCAGCGTGAAGCGCAGCTTCCATGGTTTTGGCATTGCGAGTATCTATGGATATGAACGGAGCTTTACCAACTAGCCCCTTTACCACAGGAATAACGCGGGCTATTTCCTCATCTACGGATATTATTTCAGCATTAGGGCGCGTGGACTCGCCGCCTATATCTAGGATATCTGCGCCCTGCTCTAGCAATTCCAAGCCATGAGATATTGCGTTATCGGCGGAATAATTTTCTCCACCATCGGAAAAACTATCGGGCGTGACATTAACTATCCCCATAATTAATGGGGAGTTATCCACAGCCTTATCAACTAAAGTCACTGGCATATCTCTATTTTCTGCCCCTTAGGCATTTCATCCACCATCTTATCCACAGACTTATTCAAAGTAGGATGCACCCAATTTGGCGCAACTTCCTGCAAAGGGTAAAGGACAAAAGCGCGCATCTGCATTCGAGGATGAGGCAGATGTAAATTATCATCCTCTATGATTTCATTATTATAGCTAAGCAGGTCAAGATCAAGTATACGGGCTTCGTTTTGCTTATTACGAGTACGTCCAGACTCATTTTCTATTTTGGCTAATGTGGCTAATAACTCATGCGGATTAAGGTCTGTTTCAACTAGGCAAACAGCATTCTTATACCAAGGCTGATCAGAGACAGGCACGGGCGCAGATTTCCAGATATTCGAGAATTTGATTACTTTGATATCTTGGGATGAAAAAAGCTCAGTGCAGTGTTTTAAGCACTGCTCAGGCGTTCCATATATTCCGTCAAGATTAGCGCCTAGCCCTATTAATATCACTTAACTGATCCAAGATCTGACTGTTCCAGTATCAATATGCACAAAATTACTGCGTGGGTAGTAGCCAACACCACCAGTTTTTAATGATTTAGCAACATTACGAATCTTTTTTGTGCTATGTTTTGGCAGTCGAATATCAAGTGCCTGACCATACATATGGAATGAGTTTTTTGCTACGCCACTTGTTTTACGATGGAGCATTGAATTAGTTTTTGGGCTACGGTAACCAGAAAGAATATGGAACGGGTCGCCCGCATCAGTTTCACGATGTATGTGAGACAGGAGATCAATTATATACGGATCCATAGGAAATACTTCGGAGGTTCTAAAATCACGCAGAACATAATTTATGCGCTCAAACGCATCTGGTAGATATTTATCACCAACGCGGTAAACTCCTGAAAAGCTCTCACCAGTGTGGGAATTACGAAAAGACACTTTCCAACTATCACCATTGCCGCTTGCTGCGAGTACATTTCTTGCACCAGCAAATGGCAGCATTGTTCCAACAACACCCGCTAACCCCAATTTTAGGAAGTTGCGGCGCTGAGAAATTAAATTTTCATCCGCTGTATCTACATCATTAAAACTACCTAGCATATATACCTCATTGGTTACATAGTTGCATAGAAAACTATAGCTAGCTTAATATGGATTACAAAAATGTTATAGGGAGCAATTACATAAAGTAGGGGTAATTGCAAGAGACTTATTAAAATACTACATATATATTATCCACAATAATGCTTAATTAGTCAAGTTTTTCCAATAGTTGTGGCGAGACCTTATCACGTAAATATACATCATCACCATAAATTATTTCCCCATCACCATCTATCCACACAGTATGGTAGAGCAAATATACTGGGATTTTTTCCGATATATAAACTTCCTTAGTCTTTTGGTTGCTAAAGATTTTCCGCATGGATTTATCACTCCAGCCAGCATGTTTTTTTAGTACAAAGTTCGCAACTTTCTCAGGGTCTTGCATACGAATACAGCCAGATGATAATGCACGCTTACCCCTAGAAAACAGCCATTTTTCGTTGCTATCATGTAGGTATATACTATGTTCATTAGGCATTAATATCCTGATATCTCCCAGCGGGTTATTTTTCCCTGCCAGCTGAACCATACGAAAACTATACAACTCACTAAGTGTTATATTATTCCAATCTATAAAAGCTGGGTTAAGCGTTAAAGCATCGGTACTATACCCATCATATAATTCGATGCCCTTGCCAGCTAAATAATTTGGGTTATTTCGAAGATTGGGAAGGATATCCTTGCGCATAATTGTCGGCGGGATTGTCCAAGTTGGGTTAAATCTTACCCCAGATATCTCAGTTATAAAATCACTGGTAGGCCTTGATTTACGCCCTACTATTACGGGCATTTCAAACTGAACCTTACCGCCATCTATCGCCCAAAGAGTCGCAGACGGAATATTAACCACAATGAAACGCTCGGGCGCTTCATCAGGAAGTTGCCGCAAACGCTCCATATTGACGGTTAGCTGATTAATTTTATGCTTATCGCCACCATTTTCTTTTAGATGTACTAGCTCAGCCTCAAAGCGTTTATATGTCGCGCCATTCTCCTGCGCCAAAACCGATGCTGGCGTGAGGCACAAAAGAAGAACAAAAACTTTAAGTGATCTATAAATCCACAAAAATATGGGTTTCCTCTTTTGCTCCGGGGTGAGTTACTGCTCCATCACGGGCGCAGCCTACTGTTTGTGCATATTTCCACAAAGCTCCCGAATTGTAATTAGTTTTACGTGGCTTCCATTCCTTACGGCGTGCCTCGACTTCCTCATCAGAAAGATCAACGTCCAGCGTTCCCTTCTCTGCATCGATAGTGATAATATCGCCATCTTTAAGCAGGCCAATCATACCGCCAACAAAGGCTTCGGGGCCGACATGGCCGATACAAAAACCGCGAGTTCCACCAGAAAAACGTCCATCAGTGATCAGAGCCACATCTCCCCCAGCGCCCTGCCCGTATAGAGCCGCAGTAGTGGAAAGCATCTCACGCATACCAGGGCCGCCTTTTGCGCCCTCATAACGCACGACTAGCACATCACCGTTTTCATACTCCTTGTTCTGTACAGCGGCAAAGCATGCATCCTCGCCATCAAATACGCGCGCTGGCCCTGTAAAGGTTAGCTCCTCAAGCCCAGCGATTTTAACTATCGCCCCTTCTGGCGCAAGATTACCCTTTAGGCCGACAACGCCGCCAGTTGGGTGTATAGGCGCAGCTACGGGATAGATCACATTTTGATCTTTTGGCAAGCTCTCACCCTCAAGGTTTTCTGCCAGTGTCTTGCCTGTAACTGTAATACAATCACCATGAAGGAAACCATTATCCAGAAGCTCCTTCATAACAATGCCAATACCGCCCACATCATACAGGTCTTTGGCAACAAACTTACCGCCGGGGCGTAGATTTGTAATATATGGAGTTCTCTTGAATATTTCAGCAACCTCGAACAGGTTAAAATCAATGCCAGCCTCATGCGCCATCGCAGGCAAATGGAGCGCGGCATTAGTTGAACCACCAGTTGCCGCCACGATTGCCGCTGCGTTTTCCAGAGATTTACGAGTAACGATATCACGCGGGCGCGGGCCACCATTACGGATAAGGTCAACTACAACCTCACCAGATGCATATGCGTATTCATCGCGTGTCTCATACGGCGCAGGCGCGCCAGCAGAATGTGGAAGCGCAAGGCCGATTGCTTCACTAACGCAAGCCATAGTATTAGCCGTAAACTGGCCTCCACATGCACCAGAAGACGGACAAGCAACCTTTTCAAGCTCGTTCAAATCCTCGTCCGACATCTCGCCAGTTGCATGTTTACCTACGGCTTCGAATACATTTACGACATCAACGTCTTTGCCCTTATACTTACCTGGTAGGATTGTGCCGCCATACATAAATACGCTAGGAACGTTAAGGCGGATCATCGCCATCATCATCGCTGGCAATGATTTATCACAGCCTGCCAAGCCCACAAGAGCGTCATAGCAATGCCCGCGCATAGTAAGCTCAACCGAATCCGCAATAACTTCACGTGAGACAAGGGATGATCTCATCCCCTCGTGACCCATGGCAATGCCGTCTGTTACGGTAATTGTGGTAAATTCACGCGGGCTAGCTCCAGCTGCCTCAACGCCCTTCTTAACGGCTTGAGCCTGACGGCTGAGGGATATATTACATGGCGCGGATTCGTTCCAGCACGTACCAACGCCAATCAAAGGCTGGTGTATTTGCTCCTCGGTCATGCCCATAGCATAATAATATGAGCGATGCGGCGCAGATTTCGCGCCTTCAGTTACATAACGGCTAACCAGTTTGGTTTTATCCCAGCCATTAGGGTGCGCGTTCTTTTTGTTATAGCTCATAATTATTATCCTTAAATCTTTCTTGCATGCGTGGTTATTTTCTACACATAAAAATAGCCCTGATCAAGTCGAGATAATCATTTTATAGTGGCTTCACTTACGAACCCCCCATAGGATGAGGCTAATACATTTGGTATCTTTAAATTTAATTTAACCACGAAGATACGAAGCGCACAAAGATATTGAGAACAAAAGAAAACTTAGTGATCTTCGTGTCTTCGTGGTTTTAAATAATAGGCTTTAGCTTGCACTGCTATGCAGCACTTCGTACCAGAATGACAATATGTCTTCATTTTAACTATTAATCGTCTTTTTCTTTAGCCTTAACAACTTCTTGTACGGCCTCACCCTCAGCAGCAAGTGTCATCTCATTATAAAAGCGGCGGAAGGAATCGGCGTTGCCTATATATGGAACGCGGATAACTCGCTGGCCAGTGCCCATAACAACCACATTGGCATAGCCAAATATATGCCCCGGTAGCATACGCTCCAGATCCATACTCTCAACTTTACTTAGAGGGATATCGACAACATCCATTTGCAGCAGGCCATATCTAGCCAGTACACGTTTATTAGTAATGGCTAGTAATAAATAATGGTTTGTAAGCACAGCGATAATCGCCATAACTGCACCAGCAATCATTATCAACACGCCAAGAGGCATTATCACAAGAGCAAGTAAAACGCCTACGATAAGAATAGCTGCTGATTTCCAATATATAGCGCCATGTATTCTTGCGCGTAATATAACCTTTTCAT
>DAOWDF010000123.1 GCA_030639165.1 Alphaproteobacteria bacterium | reverse complement strand
AGGGTGGCTTATGACGACAATATCTATGTTGCTCTTTTCAAACAAAAACATAGCTGTTTTTTCGCCATATATATAAAATGGAATGTCAGAAAATTTATTCTCATCAACCCATTTATATTCTGAATGTCGTGCAGCCGATAAATGTAAATCACCTTTTTTTACCAAAGAACGAAATTTTAAATCAGGGTTAGCCTTTCTGATTCCTGCCATTTCATTACGATAGTCCGTATTAACTTTACCGCGCCCCCATTTATCAAACTCACGCTCATCAAGGTTAGAGATACAAACATCAGCATCACCCTCATGAACTGCACGTAAAACATCTTGTCGAAATTGTGCAAATCCATCTTTACCTTCTAAAGTAACAACAGATATAGATGATTTGCGAATACCACCATCAATGAACTCTATTCCTAAAGATATGAAGTAATCAACTATTTGCTGCTTAGTGCTTTCCTTAGTTTCCCATTTAGGCTTATCAGAGAAGAAATTGGATATTGTGCCGGTTGATATATTGGTTTTATCCGCAAGCTCATTTTGTGAGACTCCCAGCATTCCCATTGCGCCATTTATTTGCTCTTTTGAAACAATCATGATGTTTTTCCATTCTTAATAACTATAGATAAACTAAAGTTTTCTATATATCAATGATAAAATTATGCATTTTTATGCCTATTTTATATACTAACTGTAAAATATATATAGTTTTCTATAAATACATAGCAATTCACTTGACTCTTATTCCATAACTAGATATAAACATCTCCATCGCATAGTTAGTTATGTGAAGAAATGAAAGTTTCGTGTGTAGGGGATGAGCGTGTGTACCTCATCCTAAATTTTAAATAACTGAGCAGGATGTGTGTATTATGAATACCAAGAAAACACCCCCAATAGATCAAAATTGCGAACTAGATCATGTAATAGATTTTGTTTATCAAATGGCGCGTAAGCGTTTGCGTACTAGCTTAAGTGAGCTACGCACTATCAAAGCTATACGAGATCAGGTTGAAATAAATAGAGCTAATCCCTCAAGCTAATATCCCCCATATAGAAGCTTTAGGTAACCTATGTCACCTTGGTCGTAACTCCCCACACACGGAAATGACCAAGGTGGCACCCCCTTAATAATATAATTGTAATTTTTAGGTTCTAGTGCCCACACACTAAACCTGAAACTAACAACCGCCCTGACTTTCCCCCCACTTGGTCAGGGCGGTTTTTTTAATTACGCACATCCAATGCACCCTTTCGGGAACATTTAGTTTAACTTTAGTCCGCAATCAATAATAAGAACCTTATCGGGAACTTTTTGTTGTTTTTAGCATTGTTTATGCTATAATGTTCCCGAAAGGGTGCATTATGATTAATGTAAATAAAATAGGTAATGCTATTAAATTGGTTAGAAAGGATCAAAATTTAACACAAGAGCAGCTTGCTGCCATGTGCGGTGTTGGTCGTCGGTTTATTATCGAGCTTGAAGATGGGAAAGAAGGTTGTCACCTTGGTAAATCCTTGCATGTACTAACAACATTGGGAATTGATGTGAAGCTACTTACTCGTGATGGTGGAGCGTTATGAGCGATCTTTTAGATGTATGGCTACTTGGTAAAAAAGCTGGTGCGTTAGAACAAGAAAATGGTCGTATGCGATTTATCTATGATGACGATTATGTTGCATCCCCTGATGCTATGGCATTATCCGTTTCTATGCCTATGTTTAGATCATTCTCTCCTGCCTTTTATCCTACTTCTCCACCTGAACATAAAGAAGGCATAGCATATGAAGACAATATTACACGCGCATTTTTCGCTGGGCTATTGCCTGATGATTTGGTGCGCCAACGTTTGGCAAAATTGCTTGGAATTTCAGAGAAAAATTCATTTGGATTGCTGGAAGCGGTTGGAGGTGAGTGCGCAGGAGCTATTACAATTATACCATCTGGAAAAGAACCAGAGATAGAAGATGCTGATGATATTATCAATCTTGATGATGAAGGTCTTTTTGACATGCTTGCTACCTTGCGCCGCCGTCCTCTTATGGCGGGTGAGAAGGATGTTAGGCTGTCATTAGCGGGCGCGCAGGATAAAGTTGCAGTTCGTATGGATGATAATGGTGAAATATCATTAATGCGTGGTGGAGCGCCTACAACGCATATTATTAAGCCAATTATTGTTGGTGAACATGATGTCGTTGATAGCGTTCACAATGAGTTGTTTTGTTTGAAATTGGCAGCAGCCATTGGAATGAATGTAGCAGAAGCATCTATTGGTTACGCAAAAGAGGAACCGTATTTATGTGTGAAGCGTTATGACCGCATGTTGCAAGATGGTAAAATTATTCGT
>DAOWDF010000030.1 GCA_030639165.1 Alphaproteobacteria bacterium | reverse complement strand
TTTCAGTTGCAACGCCTTGAAGCCATGCAAAATGCAGCTGGGAAATTACTGGAGCTGCCGCGATTAGGGCAGGATGTTTTTGCTCGCGGACAGCCTGAGTCGCTGGGGATGACGACTGTTACAAGCTGGAATGTATCTTTATATGATATGCTCAAATCCTATGGTGATATCGAGAAGAGGCAAGAGGATAAGGGCTATGACTTGCCTACATTTAAGCTGATGTCGATGGATAAGGCGATGAATAGGCTAACGAAAATGCTTGGCGCTTTGCCGAAAAAGGGCATGAATAGCGCATGGACTACGCTAAAAAGTTTTATTCCCGATGATGTCGAGGATGATTTATATGGGAGGTCAAGTATGGCTTCGACCTTTACCGCTGGTTTGGAACTTGCCAAGCAAGGTAAATTAGAGTTCAGGCAGGATGGTTTGTTTCGCCCTGTTTATATGCGATCAATGGCCAGCGCGGAGGAGGGGTGATGTCTGAATATAAGGATCAAATCCGCTTGTTGGAGGCTCTATTATTTGCTAGCGCGCAGCCGCTATCTACGCAGGAATTACACGAGCGCATGGTTGATGGCGCGGATGTTGGCACTATGCTTATGGAGCTACAGAAAACTTATGCAGAGCGCGGAGTTAATTTAATAGAAGTGCAGGGGCAGTGGGCGTTTAGAACAGCTATTGATTTGGCCGATTCTCTTAATGTTGAAAAGCAGGTGGCAAAGAAACTATCACGCGCTGCAATGGAGACGCTGGCGATTATTGCATATCATCAGCCAGTTACACGCGCGGAGATTGAGAATGTTCGCGGGGTTGCTACGCATAAGGGCACGCTTGATGTTTTGATGGAGATGGGCTGGGTTAAACCGGGGCGCAGGCGCGAGACTTTGGGGCGGCCGCTAACTTGGGTTAGCACCTCTGGTTTTCTGGATCACTTTTCGCTGGAGAGCCTTATTGATCTTCCGGGAATGGATGAGATGAAGGCTTCGGGTTTGCTTGATCGTAGGCCAGCGATTGATACTATTCATCAAGATGAGCTGTTTGCTGGACAAAGTGAGGCAGAAGGCGTAGAAGATGAAGACGAGTATATGGAAGATATCGAGATGGCAGGAGAGTTATAGATATGGCACCAGGCGTAATGCAAATTGCTGTTATTATTTTATTGGTTGTAGTTTTGTTTGGAGCAGGGCGCATCCCCACTATCATGGAAAATCTGGCTAAGGGAGTTAATAGCTTCAAAAAAGGTTTGAAGGATGATGGCGGAGATACGTCTGATAAGCTCGAAAGTAAGTCTGAGCCGAGTAATGATCCTGATGATGTTAAAAAAGATTAGTATGGCTTATGTTTGATTTTGGCTGGCCAGAGTTATTCCTGATTATCGCTGTGGCTGTTATCTTTATAGGGCCGAGTGAGCTTCCTGTGCTTATGGTCGCATTAGGGCGATTGGTACGACGCTTTCGCTATATTAAATTTGCAATTTCCCAACAATTTGAAGATGTGATGCGTGACGCGGATATGGATGATATTCGCAAAAGTGTTAATTTTGAAGCGGCTAAATATGATGATGCAATTAAAAACGGCGATTTTAACGAGGCCGATGCGGATGCGGAATTAATAGAGCAAGAGGGGGGAGATAAAAGTGAATAATTCTACTCCTGAATTTGCTAGTCAGCCACATAAGCCAATTACTTCGCATTTGTTAGAGCTGCGCTCACGCTTGCTTTGGGTGATGTCAGCGATGGTGCTTGGCACAGCTATTTGTTTTGTATTTGTTGATGAGATTTATGGGTTTCTTGTGCAGCCTTTGGCTGACTCAATGAATGAAAACGATACGAACCGATTGATATATACGGGGCTTACCGAGGCGTTTTTCACTTATCTAAAGGTCGCATTTTTTGCCGGTATATTTTTGACATTTCCTGTGCTGTTGATGCAGATATGGATATTTGTGGCTCCAGGGCTTTATAGTAATGAACGAAAGGTTCTGTTGCCGTTTTTGGTCGCTACGCCATTGCTGTTTTTTGCGGGCGGGGCGTGTGTGTATTATTTAGTTCTGCCCATGGCTTGGCCATTTTTTTTGAGCTTTCAAAATGCTGGTGGAGGTAATATGGCTTTGCCGATACAGCTAGAGGCGCGGGTTAGTGAGTATCTCAGCCTTATAATGACGATGATTTTTGCCTTTGGCTTATGTTTTCAATTGCCTGTTTTACTTACTCTTTTAGGGCGCGTTGGTTTTGTGAGCGCTGCCTTTCTGGCGTCTAAACGTAAATATGCGGTGATAATTACGTTTATTATCGCAGCATGCTTGACCCCGCCTGATATAATAAGCCAAGTTATGCTGGCTGTGCCTATACTTGCTCTATATGAGATTTCTATTATCCTGATAAAATTAACTGCTCCAAAAAATGATGCGAATACAAAGTCCAAGTGAAATATATAAAGCCCGCGTAAGCTCTGGTGAGCTTAAGGGCGACGCTGTGCAGGAGGCTGCTATTGCTGAGTTGCAGCGGTTGTTTAATGATGCCTTGGTGTATGAGCGCGCATCACAAAATGCATTGCTCAAGCTTTTTTCTAGCTTTAGTGCGAAAGATAAGCCTACGCCTAAGGGCATATATATGCATGGCGGGGTGGGGCGCGGTAAATCTATGCTTATGGATTTATTCTATGAGACGCTGCCGGATAATATTGATAAGCGCCGCGTTCATTTTCATGAATTTATGATTGAAGTGCATGATTATATACATGAGCATAGAAATAATGGTGGTGATTTAGGCGTTGTTGATCAAGCTTTACCAAAATTAGCCCAGCATATTGCAAATCAGGCGAATATCTTGTGCTTTGATGAATTTCATGTGGTTGATATTACCGATGCAATGATATTGGGGCGTTTATTCAAAATATTATTTGAGCATGGGGTTATCGTGGTTGCAACCAGCAATTGGGCATTGGACGACCTTTATAAGGGCGGTCTGCAACGTGATCGATTTTTGCCATTTATCGAGCTGCTGAAAACCAAGGTGAAATCTGTGCACCTAGATAGCCCGCATGATTACCGTGCGCAGACCATTCAAATTGAGGGGACATATTTCTACCCTCTATGTCAGATGAGCTGCAAAAAAATGGATGATGTTTTTGAGGTTTTAAGCTTGAGCGCTGCGGCTGAGCCTGATGTTATTTGTGTGAAGGGGCGCAAGATTGAGGTTAAGGCTGCGGCTAACGGAGTTGCGCGTTTTTCCTTTGCGCAATTATGTGAGCGTCCACATGGCGCGGAGGATTACCTCGAAATAGCGCAGAAATACCATAGTGTTTTAATTGAAAATATCCCGAAAATTAGCTATGACAGGCGAAACGAGGCAAAGCGTTTGATAAATCTTATTGACGCTCTTTATGAGGCGAGGACGCGGGTTATAATATCTGCCGATGCGCCTGTTGAACAGCTATACCTTGATGGCGCGCATGCCTATGAGTTTGAGCGCACAGCCTCTCGGCTCATGGAAATGCAGAGTAAAGATTATCCCTAGAGCTGCCTGCATTCAAGTACGGACGTGGTTAGGCACAAAGCAAAATATAGTTAGCTCTAAATCGGTAATTCTATCTCTTGCCATAAGGGTATAAAAACGTTAATTGTATTTGGATATATATTTTGTGGAGTTATTTGGAAAAGGGAATAAAATGAAAGAACCAGTAAATATTGCAATCACAGGCGCGGCAGGGCAGATAGCTTATTCTTTGGCATTTCGTATTGCGGCAGGTGATATGTTGGGGCCGGATCAGCCAGTGATATTGAAGTTATTGGAAATAACTCCCGCCATGAATGCTCTAGAAGGGGTCGTTATGGAGCTTAATGATTGTGCTTTTCCATTGCTAGCAGGTATTGAGGCGACTGATGACGCAAATGTTGCTTTTAAAGATGCTGATTTTGCTTATCTTGTAGGCGCTAGGCCACGCGGCCCAGGGATGGAACGTGGTGATTTACTTACGGCTAATGGTGCAATATTTGGCCCACAAGGCAAGGCTCTTAATGATCATGCTAGCCGTGATGTTAAAGTTTTGGTTGTTGGAAACCCAGCAAATACTAACGCATTGATAGCACAGCAAAATGCCCCAGATCTTGACCCTAATTGCTTTACTGCGATGGTTC
>DAOWDF010000230.1 GCA_030639165.1 Alphaproteobacteria bacterium | reverse complement strand
TTGCCACAACTAGCGGCTCACACTTGCCAAATGTAGAGGCGGGCATTGATGCTCAAACTAAAAAGCAAAAAGATACTGATGAAGTTGCTCCTACTGGCAATGCTGTTGTCATGGAAGAGCAGCTATTAAAGTCTGGCGAAAACTCAATGGATTATAATTTGATGCTCAGTGTCTATCAAAAGCAAGTGGCTATGATGCGCACAGCAATAGGACGTTAATTTGAGTAAATTTAATTGTTCATAGCTTTATCTGGATGAGGCATGAGCGAGCGAAGCGTATAACTTATACGTGAAGAGCGAATAACGATATTCCAGGTGAAGGTATGGACAATTATGACTGATATAATGAATGCAATGACAATTTCTGCGAACGGCATGCGCACCCAAGGCGCGCGTATCCGCGTTATTTCAGAAAATATTGCTAATGCAGATACAACGGGCTTAACCGCTGGCTCTGATCCATATCGCCGTCAAACTATAAGTTTTAAGAACGAGCTTAATCGTGAAATGGGCTTTAATATTGTTGAGGTTAATGACATCGGCGTTGACAATAAAACTCCGTTTAACCTTGAATATAAACCCGATCATCCTGCATCAAATGCAGAAGGCTACGTTAAGATGCCAAATGTGAATACTATGATTGAGATGATGGATGTTCGTGAAGCTTCACGCTCTTATGAGGCAAACCTTGGTATGATTGAGCAATCAAGAGCGATGATTTCTCGGACAATTGATTTGCTTCGAACTTAAATCGAGGGTAGAATTAGATAAGTAGGAGATATAAATTAAAATGGCTATTAACGGAATTGTAAACCCAAACGCAGTCGCAAACGCATATTCTAATTCCCAGAATATAACTGGTGCTGGAAGCGTCACTAATGTTGGGGCGCAACCTTTTGGCCAGAATGACCCTATTATGGAGGGCGCAGGATCATTCGCTGATCTGATGAAAAGCAGCGCTCAAAGCTCCATCGATACGCTAAAGGCTGGTGAGCAAATGTCTGCCAAGGCCGTAACTGGCGATGCTAATTTAACCGATGTGGTGCAAGCCGTAACCTCCGCAGAGCTAACTCTACAAACCGTAGTAGCTGTGCGTGACCGTATGATCTCCGCCTACCAAGACATCATGCGCATGCCTATTTAAAATCCACTGATAATTCTTTATCAAGTTCCTTCCAGTACCATTTATTGTCACGTTTTTTGTATTTATCAATTGAGCAATGCTTCTTCCATATTTTTGATCCGTTCCCTAAGTTAGGCCTTCTTATGCTGCAATATAATTCAGTCCTTTCAGGGTTTTCAGAAATAACTTTTAAAAAACCTGCATGGATATCTCCATATCCGGCATGTTTGGCATAGGATGGGTATCTAATCATTAAATTTAATGGCGCACTATTGCCGTGCATACACGCAAGCCACATATTTTCATTAGGGTCATTTGTGCATATTTTTAGTTTTTCTTCCAATTCGTCATTTATATTTACTTTTCTATATTTACCTATCCATATATCCGATGAATCCGAAAAGCATCGCATCTTATTTCTAACAAAAGATAGTGTCTTGCATTCTCTAATTGCTTCAATAATATTGTCTTGGGCTTTTTTAGCTATACTGCTACCCGAGGTTTCCCATTCTTTCTCCTCAATATTCTCATAGCAGTGATGCCTCCAACGATTATCTTTTATCTTTTGACAATACTCTACGTTTATATTTAAGGATTCCCACTCTTTTTTAGACGCATTCTCATAGCAGTGGTACCCCCAGCCACTATCTTCAATTTGTTTGCAGTACTCTATGCTGTTTTTATCAGATGTTATGAAGTCATCAAAGCGAACATAACAAGCGTATCTGTATTCTTCTCCGATTTCCACATCTTCACTTCGGATTTGATCGCATAGACTGGGGTCATTCTTATTGAGTGCAATTTTCTTTATGCAATTTGATAATGCTGTATACGAATGATCATTTATAATTTCACGGTGTGCCATAATAGGATTTGAACTGCTATCACTATCCTCTCCTATGACAGCACGGGCAAGTTTATGGCATATTTTTATATTTTGGTCTTGATCTTGCTCCTGTTCTGCAAGCACCTTATAACACGAAGTTTTTTCATTGCATATTTGATCCATAGAGCCTGGGCACCACCCAGACTTTGTGCTTGCTTCACATATTTTTTCTGTAAGTTTTGAGGGTTTGTCTATTTGCTTTTTATCTGATTTATAACCGATATAATCCCAATAACCATAATCTTGAGCCTGTATAGTTTCATTAGATTGTTTTGTTGCAGCAATAGCAAGTGCGACTACTACAATAATTAGGAATATTGCTTTACCTGCTTTATTGTTCATATTAAATTCCCTTTTACAATGACATACCCACATATATTGTAGTTACCATAACTTAACAAGTCAAGTTTTCCCTGTGGCTAAAAGTGGTATCAGTGTTCAATGCTGTTCTTACTACATATATTATCTGTTAACCTTCAACTATGAACGATGCTCAATTAATACAAACCGCGCAGGAGGCCTTGCTTATCACTATGCAGATAAGTACGCCCGTGCTTATGGTTGGTTTAATCGTTGGTGTAGCCATCGCATTACTACAGGCATTGACCCAAGTTCAGGAGATAACTCTGGTTTTCGTTCCAAAGATCATGGCCATATTCTTTTCCATGTTTGTTTTTCTGCCATGGATGCTAAATGTTCTGGTCATTTTTATGGAGAGCCTCGCTGATCGGATAATCAGCGGAGGATTAGTCTAACGCCCATGCAAAGCATGCTTGATATATTTCTAACTGGTGGGGTTTTTGCGTTTATTCTGACCTTTACCCGCATCGGGACGGCTATCATGAT
>DAOWDF010000110.1 GCA_030639165.1 Alphaproteobacteria bacterium | reverse complement strand
CATGTTACTATACGCTCACCAGCCTCAATATAGCGCGTTAAACAGTTAAGCATTGTCGTCTTACCAGAACCAGTACCACCAGAAACAAGTACATTAACGCGACAACGCCCAATCGCCATAATCAACTTAGCACAGCTTGGCGACATAGAATTCCACTCTAGCAAATTCTCAAGTGTAAGCTTATCCTTCTTAAACTTACGAATAGTCATACATGCACCATCAACGGCAAGTGGCGGAATGATTACGTTTACTCGGCTACCATCGGCCAAACGCGCATCACAAATCGGTGATGACTCATCAACACGCCTACCGATAGCGCCAACTATACGCTGACAAATTGTTGTAAGATGTTGGTTATCACGGAAATGAACATGGGTACGCTCAATCTTACCATCGACCTCAATATAAGTAATATCAGGGCCATTAATCATAATATCGGCAATATCATCGCGCTCTAGCAACTCTTCAAGTGGGCCAAAGCCCAGCATATCATTTGCACACTCTTTACCAATTTGCTGTAATTCTACGGGGTTTAAATCAAGGTTACGAAAACGCGCAATTTCCTCGACAGCCGAACATATCTCTTCATGCGCGGCCTTTGAATCCATGCGAGCCAAAGCCTTTAGGTCAATACCATCACGCAAATCCATCCATATACGTTTTTGCGAACGCTGTAATCTTAATGCCGATACGGTATCATCTTGTGCATCATCATCATCTACTGACTCTGTCTCTTCTTCATCGCATAATAAAGAATCATCATCCATATTCTTTACAGATTTAGTGCCATCACCACTTTTTTTACCCACACCTTCTACAGCACTGGAAACGTCAGCATCTTCCACAGATTCACCAACAGGCTTGCCCACAGGCTTTTCCAGTTTCTCAGGCTGTGCATCATTAACTGTATCTTCTTTAGCATCAGGCTTTATTTCTGATTTTGATGCTGTACCTGATTGTTTTTTACCAAACATAATTTTATCCTGTTAGGAACTAAGCTAATATATAACTGCTCCACTTTAGCATTTTTTTGACTTAAACCTATTTAATAAACCACCAATAACTCCTGATTTATCATCATCACTTACCGATACACGCCGAGAACCTTTAGATACAATACCCTTAATAACTGGCAAAACAACAGTTACGAGAGACGAAGCTTCCTTATCGTCCAGCATATCATTCATATCACCTTCATATTTAAGGAATAACTCTGGCAAATATGGAATAGACGCTGATACTTTAAAATCCAAAGCATTTGAAATATCACTATTTGAAACCTCATGCGCTTTTGATATCCCTGCTTTATTTACAACCAAGGATATATCATCAGTTTGACCACCACGTGCGCTAGAAATTTCCTGCAACAAACTGCGAGAAAACCGCAGAGATGTAACTGTTGGCGTTGTAACAACAATAGTCTTATGCGCCCTCGCAATCACAGTTTTCTTAATCGTAGCATTAGCCGATGACAAATCAACAAACACAACAGAAGACCTCACCATCAAATTATCAAGGATCATTTCATATCTCTGCGGTGTAATAGATGCCACTAACATTGCCTCTGCACCAGTTGCCAATACCTTAATATTATCATCAAATTGATAAAACGAACGATCAAGCTCTGTTTCATCTTGCTTTTCCGCTAAACGCGACACATCAATTAACTTTGTAGTTGGATCAAAACCAATACCTACACTCAATGATGACCAGCCACCAGCAGCATCCATTAATACAGACTTCTGATCAGACTCCTTGGAAGATAGCAATGTGACAATTTGTGCAATACTAGACACACCAACACCGCCCTTAGCGCCAACAAAAGCGATCAATCGGCTTTCTGACACCCCCAAACGCTTAATCAAGGAGCGTGCAATAACATCAGTTAAAACTTCTTCTGTAACAGGCCTAACAAGGTAGTCACTGACCCCCATGTCTATAAGCTGGCGGTAAAGATAAACATCATTCACAGGTCCAATAACTATCGCTGCTGTTCCCTGATCACAGTGAGCAGATAACTCACCCAGCTTATTAGTGAAACTATCATCAATTTCGTCTGTTTGAATAATGATAAGGTCAGATACGCCGCCATTTTTAGAAAATTCAATGGCAGAATCAACGTCGCCATCCATTGCTAGAACTTTTACGCGCCCAAAGCGCCAATCATCTTTTAAACCTGAAGCCGATTCTAGTGTTTCCTGATCTTTAGAAAACACTGAAATACTTGCGTCTGGAAGCAATATATCAGTTGCTTGATGCTCTGCCTCACTCATTTACTTCATCCCATACATTGATATATTTACAGCCCTACAATAGCACCTAGCTCTTAACATCCACCTAATTTACTTATCTAGGTATTATGAACTATTACAATATTATTGCGACGCACTTTCTCCATTAAGAGGAGCATTAGGAGCACCTGCACGATTTAGCTCAACAATATTAGCCGCGCTACGACCTTCAGTATTAGTATCAACACTACCCTTACCTAATAGATGAGATGGTTTTGCGACCTGACGAGCAACCAAACTCTGCACCGAACACCCAAGCTTATAATCACGATCTATATTTACTAGACGTGTATCACTATCTAGCCCTGGCATCATACTATCACATCCTTCTGGCGCATGAGCAGAATACGCATTATAAGATATAAGCAAACGTGCCTCATCACCCAATGAGTTAACTGGCAATACCTCAGCGTTAATATTATCAATTCCGCGAGAACGTAATTCACCAGAAATCTGCGAAATACTATTCATAGCCTTCATCGCTGTAGTTTCACGAGAGCTAGGGTCATATGTAACGATTAAATCAATATTTTCTCCGCTACTATATTTAGTATAATTACGCGCCAAATCAGCAATAAATGCGTCATCTACGCTCGCAAGCGCCACATCACGTGTAACAACATCCTCACGAACCTGAATTTTATTTTCTGTGATCCTGCCAGACTCATATAAATTACAACTACTCAAAGCCCCTACTGACACTAACGATATAACAGCTATTCCTGCATTTAATAAATATTTCATTGGATTACTACCCTTACTATACATAAAACTCACCTAATTACCTCAATATTAATCAGTAATATAGCCATACGCCTCTGAACTAGCGAAAACATCATTTTCATCAATATCAAACATACGTCTAATATTAGCCTTGAAAATCTTGCTAAGCTCACTTTGCTTTTCAACCGGAACAAACTCAACCTTTTCTTTATCAGAATATGGCTCAACCAAATAAGGTGTAACAATAACAACCATCTCGGTCTCAGAGCGCCTAAAGCTGTCGGATGAAATCAAATCACCTAGAATAGGCGTATTTTTAATACCCGGCAAACCTGTAAGACCCTCAGCAGTCTCTGACTGTAACAATCCAGCAATCATCAAGCTACCACCGCTTGGCATTTCAACAGTAGTATCGGCGCGGCGTATATCAAGCCCTGGAACAGTAAGGCCAGCTAGAACAACGGCATTGGAGCGATCCAAAGATGAAACTTCTGTTTCAAGCTGCAAACTAATACGATCCTCAGAAAGTACAACTGGTCTAAAGTTCAGCGATACCCCAAACTCACGAAATTCAATAGTCACATTACCATCTTGGTCACGTCCCGTAGGAACTGGAAACTCACCACCAGCCAAGAAACCAGCCTGCTGCCCTGAAATAGCCGTCAAATTAGGCTCTGCCAAAACATTTATAAGATTTTCATTATCCAACGCATCTATAAAAAGACCTATATTACCAAGCCCGCCAACACCGCTATCAATAATATTGGCAGATATGCCTACAGGATCTTGAGATAAATTAAGCCCAGCAGCTCCGCCAAAAGAAGAAGAATAACCCTTAGATGCAATAGCATTTACATTACCAAATACAGTTGTATCAACGCTCAACTCTTTTAAAATACCACGACTAGCTTCAACTATCTTAACTTGAAGCATAACTTGCTGCTCACCGCGAACCTCTATTAGATTTGATATAAGATAATCTATAGACTGGCCATCAATGTCCTGCAAATCACTGACATAATGCCCTACTAGATTAGCAATTTTAGAGGCGGCTTCTGGATTAGAGGCAGTACCTGTCAATAAGATCTGGTCATGTATAGACCCAACTTTAACATCTTCCTTTGGAAACAGCCCATTCACAAGGCTCTGAATAGCTAGCAAATCATACGTAACGTGAATATCAATGCGCTTTACAACATCACCTATTGAATTCAACACGATAATATTAGTATCACCAATATCCAGACCAACAATATATAACTTATTAGACTGAACTGCCTGCACATCAATTACGCTTGGGTTTGCCACAAGAATGTCAGAAACGCCATCTGGCAGCGAAATCACATCGGCCTTGCCTAACGTTATCCTCAAAGGAACATTAGCCTTAACCTCAGCAGTAGCAAGATCACCCTTAGATGCATAAGTAGCGTTTCCACTGATCGCTATAGCGCCAAAGGCAATAATAGCTGCCATTACTAAATTTCTTGATAATTTCATATATAAACCCGTCATGGTTCTTTCTTTCATTTTATCTTAACAACACAGAATAGTTTAAGTTACGCAGAAAACGTAGAATATTAACGCACAGGAGCTATCGTCACTTGAGCACCATTATATATTTTTACAAAATTATTATTAATACCACTCTCCTCTTTCAGCCTCTCATACTCGGCACGGATTTCATCATCAATCCCAGTAAGCCTCGCATCAGTAATAGCCGGAGCAGCAGAACCTATCTTATCATCACCTATACCTCGCATAGCTAAAGTAATAGTCCCCATCTTAGAAGCGATGGCTAACGTCTCCGCATCACGAATTTTTGCAGCCAATGTAACTGTCTTACCTGTTTTAACTTTATCATCCTTATTCTTCTTCTCTGCGCTTTGGTCAACCGCCAAAACGCGTATATTTTGTAAGATTGTTTCAGTTGCAAGCTTGCTTATATTCATATCAACCATGTCTTTAACTTCAACTGGCTCACCTTTAGCAACAGACACACTATGTTTATATGTAAGAATAACATCTACATAACTCCCCGGAGTGATAAATCCTGCGACCATTGAGCTAACGGACATCTTGATAGAAACAGCACGCTCATCTTCTTTAAGCCTAGCCGCAACTAAATTAGCTTTTGTCTCGCGCAATAGAGCACTCTTTACTAACGCTTCACCATTAACAAAATTACGCTCCAAACGCCCCTTAAGAGCTTCCTCTGGCTTTTGCTCACCGTCACGGGTAATAACACCCTTAAACAAAGAAGATGGCGACCATAATTTCCAGTGCATATCCCCTACTTTTAATTCACTACCTACGCGCAAATCTTTTGCCGCAACCAATACTTCTATTGTATCTCCAGTAGGAACAGTATCGGCCTTCTTGCCACCCAACGTAACTTGAACCAACATAGCAACAAGTACTGCTGCTAAAATTGCTCCGCCAAGCACAATTATAATATTCTTATTCATTTTATTAGACCCCGTTTGTAGGACTTAAAATATTTTTGATAAATACTCAGAAATTAAGATTTGGTCAGGAGAAATATTAATAAGACTAAATTTAATAAAACAACCTGCACATTATATAATATAGTTTGTTTATTAATAATTCATG
>DAOWDF010000026.1 GCA_030639165.1 Alphaproteobacteria bacterium | reverse complement strand
TTGCCTAGACGGCATGTATGGTGGTCGGCAAGCTCATTAGGTTTTAGAGTGTCTCTGCCGACAAGCATATTAGCCAGCCTTTTCTTCCATGTAAGGTGGTCGGATTTTGCAAGATAAACTGTCATACCCTGTATTTGTAATTTGGATAGTTTGGTTAATTCATTTGATAATATAGTTTCTGCATTATCCATAGAATCGAGCGTTTTACCCACATTTTCTAGATTGGTTTCTGTCATGTTAGTTACGAGGTCAACGCCTTGGGCAATTTCATTAGAGGCGAGTTTTTGTTCCTTTAAAATTTCTGCAATATTATTTGTTTTCTCATTTATAGATGCTGATACGGAAAGAATATTTTCCATACCTTGAGAGGATGAGAGTATAGCGCTCTCACTTAGCTCTACTGCATCAATAACTTTTTGTGTGGTTTCATTGATTTCATTAACTTCGCGTTGTAATGCTTGTACGCTATCGGTGATTTGTTTTGCATTCTCCGCGGTTTTATTAGCAAGCTCTTTTACCTCATTGGCAACGACGGCAAAGCCTTTGCCAGCGTCTCCTGCTCGTGCTGCTTCTATCGTTGCATTCAGGGCAAGTAAGTTAGTTTGACTTGCAATGTCAGAGATAAATCCAACTACATTGGTTATATCTTCTGAAGCTCTTAGAAGGCTATCAAGCCGTTGTTTGGTTTCTGAGACGGAGTTGGAAACATTTTGCATTTCTCTGGCTGCGGTGTTGGATATCTCCATATTCTCGCGGGAAACATCGTTCATTGTAACAGTTTCATTGCTGACATCTTCTGTGCTATGGGCAATTTGCTCTACAGATGCGGTTAGTTCTTGTGTTGCCGCGGACATGCAGCTGGCCTGTGCGTTAATATCTGATGCAGATTTGCTGATGCTAGCTCCAGATATAACAGATTCACTGAGGCTCATAGACAGGCTAACAATGTTGTCTAGGCTTGATTTGTGTGCGGCTTCTATTTTTGCGGAGAAGGCGGATAAGATATCGCGTAAGGCTCCATCAGGGCAGGTGAAGTCACTATATTTCCCTTCGGCTATATCATTCAAGGCAGTAGATAATTGCTGCTGATTAATAGCATTTGGTAAGGTTTTCTGTTTATCAAAAGTTTTCTCAACTGCGATAATATTATTTTCTTTTTTGAAAGTACCAAACATGTAATCCTCACACGACTAATTATTTGCATTACATTATCATAAAATTACTGATGATCGTACAGGTTTATGTATTTTTGGCTGCTCTATTGACATATAATTTAGCACGGTGTATATCATATGGAAAATTATTACGTTATGGGTTGGTGGTTGTTTTATGGGAAAATCAGATGAGACATTCGTTTATGATGTTCTAAATCGTAACTATGCGAATGAAGTTGATATTTATGAAGGTATTGTTGATTTGTGTAGTTCTAGTGATCCGCTTGAATATTTGGGGATACTACAGCTTTTGGGGTACTATGAAAATCGTGAGAAAAAGAAAGATCCGTTTATTTTAAATAGTTCGTTGCTTGTCGCTGCTATAGATAAATTAAAAAATAAAGGTGGTTTGGATGGGGCATATTTTATATCTAAAATTATCTCTGATGAATCTTTTAAGTCCAGCCAACGTTATAATACAAACGATGATTTCCAAACACATGAGGATTTCGGTATTGATGCTATATTAAGTATGGGGCTTAATGATGGTGAATTAGTAGATGCATTCGCTTATATGCGGCTTGCTTACCCAGATAAGGTTGCTGCGGTTTTGGAGGATAAGGGTATTTTTAATGAGCCGTTAGGGGCACAAATACTGACGATGTGATGTTTGAATGGCCTGCTGTGTTGTTATTTTAGAATGGTATTTCTTCATCCATATTATCGTTAGATTGTGATTGATCCTCTATCTTTTTTTGTGGAGCATCGAGTAACTTTCTATCTTCTCTTTTTATAAGAAGCTGAGTGTATTCTTCTGCGTTCTTCATAACACCAACCAAATCGGTTATATCTTTTAGGCATGTAGGGGCGTCTTTAGCTATAGAGACAGATAAAATACCAAACGTGTCCCAGCGTGTTTTTCCTTGATCTACTGATATTGCAAACTTACCAAGTTTACTAAAGAGCTGGTTTCTCTTTTTGTCAGTTAAATCTAGTTTTTCTAGCTCACTCTTAATTTTAGAAATATGACGATGTATTTTTATACGTATAGCTGGCGTTAATTCATATGATGGATTTATGTTTTCTTTTGTTCTTTGGGCTAGAACTAGATTAGATTCCATTACTATTCTTTTTATTTTTCTTTTGGCTATATTAGTAATTTTTTCTAAGTCATCTTCGCAAACTCCAATCTCTATATTGAGTTTTTTACAAAATATTATAATTTTATCATAATATATGTCGCTATTAAAATATTCATTTCCGCATAAGTCATTATATAAGCGTTCTTTGTTAGCCCATGCTTCAAATAAAGCTAAGGATTCATCAGGATCTTCTGGCAATGAAAGTAGAAATTCTTGCTCTGATGGTTGTGCTTCTGACATGTTAATTCCTTATTATTTACTGATGCATTATATTTAACATTTTAATTTTAAGAACAAAAGTAAAACGTTGTTGTTTTGGTTGTTATTTTATAAGGTAGAAAATATGAAAGCAATGATACCCAATAATGAGCGGCCGATAAGGACGGAGGTGGAGTTTGACCGCTCCGCGCCTTTTCGTATAAATTCCGAATTCACGCCTGCGGGGGATCAGCCCAAAGCTATCGCAGCGCTGACTGCTGGCATGCGCGATGGCCTTACCGACCAGACATTGCTCGGCGTTACTGGTTCGGGCAAGACCTTCACCATGGCGCATATAATTCAGGAGCTGCAACGCCCCGCGCTTATCCTTGCCCCGAATAAAACCCTCGCCGCGCAACTATACTCCGAGTTCAAGAATTTCTTCCCTGATAACGCGGTTGAGTATTTCGTCAGCTATTACGATTATTACCAGCCTGAAGCCTATGTTGCGCGCACAGATACTTTCATTGAGAAAGACTCCAGTATTAACGAGCAGATCGACCGTATGCGCCACGCCGCCACCCGCGCTTTGTTCGAGCGCAAGGACTGTATCATTGTGGCCAGCGTTTCGTGCATTTACGGCATTGGATCGAAGGAAGATTACATGGCGATGGCGTTTCCCCTAACGCTTGGCCAGACTATAGAGCGCGATGACCTCATCAAGAAAATGGTGGAGCTACAATATACCCGCAATGATATAGCCTTTGAGCGCGGGACTTTCCGCGTGCGCGGGGATAGCGTCGAGATATTCCCTGCTCACTTTGAGGATCGTGCATGGCGGTTTTCTTTGTTCGGGTACGAGCTGGAAAAGATTACCGAGTTTGATCCGCTGACAGGCGAGAAGTTTGAGGATTTGGAGGGTGTACGCATCTTCGCGAACTCCCATTATATCACTCCTGGCCCTACGATCCAGCAGGCTATAAAACAAATCAAAGCCGATCTTAAGCCCCGCCTTGAATATTACGAGCGCGAGGGGAAACTCCTCGAGGCGCAGCGTCTAGAGCAGCGCACTAAGTTCGATCTTGAGATGTTGGCTTCGACCAATTCATGTAAGGGGATCGAGAATTACTCGCGCTATCTAACTGGCAGGCCAGCGGGAGCGGCTCCGCCGACGCTCATAGAATACCTTCCCGATGATGCGATGATGTTTCTGGATGAGAGCCACGTTATGATCCCGCAGC
>DAOWDF010000229.1 GCA_030639165.1 Alphaproteobacteria bacterium | reverse complement strand
TATGATTGCTAATATTACGCGTCTTAATATTAAATAGCTTCATGGCTCCTAGAATAGCTAATGAGATCCATGTTGAACAAACATAGGCGGTGCTAATTCCTGTTAGGCCGTAAGGCGCTGCATATAATAGTAATGAATATAATATCGCAGTATAAGAGATCATATAGGCAAATATAACGGCCAGCCGCTTTTGTGCATAAAGGGATTCCACTAAAAACAAGACCAATGCCCCTGCTGGCAAGTTCCAGATCAAAATACGAAAAACATTAACTAATGCCAGATGTTCGGCTTCGGTGAAGTTGGATAAACCAAAGGCAACATATACAATTATATCAGCGCTAAAGCTTAGAATTACGGCAAAAGATATTCCCATTCCCAGTAATATTAAGCTTCTTTTTTTTAGGCTTTCCGAAATATCCTGATTGGCTGCATGTGCTTTTGCTATATCGGGGAAAAGCACGGTTATAAAGGCCATCAAAGGTAAATGCCCTAGCATCAGCAATTTAAACGCGTAATTATAGATAGTGATACTTCCCACATCCATATAGGAAATGGTACGATTTACCAAAAGTGAATTAAACATTCCTACAAGCATTATAACTAATAAAGGGAGGAGTATAAGCAACGATGACCTAACCAAGGCTTTGATTGATTGTTGCTGGATATTCGTTTTTTCAGCGATTATATAACGAAGTGTACGCAGCCATAAATGCAGGATCATAAAGCTGGTTAGTGACAGCATTGCGACAGCTCCAGCCAGCAAACTATAGGCCAATAAGTGCAGCTCTTGCGCAGATGTTCTTACCGCTCCTGCAAATAATAATACTGCTATCAATATGGTACAATTTAGCAGGAACTGCCCAACAGGCTGCCCCCAGAATGTAGCGTAAAATTGTAGCACCGCGATAAAACTGCCCGAGATAATGATGAGAACAAAGGATATGCAGGCAATTCGTACCAAAAGATAAGCTTCTGCCCCTACCTGTAAACCAGGGCCTAGAAATCCAAGCAATATATCGGGGCGCAATAGCCCTAAGCCTACTAGCGGCGTTAAGAGCAATAAGGTTAATATTGTAAAAACTGTTACAAACTTAAGTCCACCACGAATATCATCTTTGGCCTTATAATGCGCTAGTTCAGGTATAAGAGCGTATTTCAGCAATAGACTAGCAACGAGCCCTGTGCTTAACAGCATGAAGCTAGTAATCAAACGAAATGTATCAATCGTTATACCCACGCCAAAATACCTGACCAATATATTATCCAGTAATAACCCGACGGCAGGACTTAGATATAACAGCGCAGTTAAGGTAACACCCTTACGCGCTGTGTGGTTATTTCTTAGAGCGTAAAGTTTTTGCAAAGAGCTTTTCAAACCCGTCTCCTATTCTTTTGATGCAAAAGTTTTGCTCTGCGTAAGATCGCCCTGCTTGTCCACTTTCTATGCGCAAATTTTTATCCTGATAAAGCTTTTTGGCCGCAGCGATAAACCCTTTTATATCATCTGGATTTACGGTTAAGCCAGCCCCTTCCTTAGTTATATTTTTAGCCGCTGCATTTTCCTGCGGGATGGCAGCTAAAATCGGGCGCTTGGCACACATATAGCTCAATATTTTAGACGGGACAGAGAATGCCCCTGCTTCTGGTTCTAGCAGGGCGACCAGTACATCGGCGCTGGCTAGCACCTCCCCTAGATATTCAACTGGCTGGTAATCCAGCAAAATCAGATTAGATATATTTTGTTTAGCTTTGGCTTGATCAAGATAGCTACGCTCTATTCCTTGAGTGATTACAACTAGTTTAGATTCAGGGATATTACGCGCTAACTCTACCAGCATTTGAGGGTTATGTTTTAGCCCCAAAGTCCCTGCATATAAATATACAAAGTCACTATCCAAGTTTTGCGACGTACTCCAGTCATTTATTTTAGGCAGTGGCTTTATTTCATCAAGCACTGCCCAGTTAGGAATAACGGATATATTGTTAGGATTAAGATTATTTACGGTGAGAAACTCTTTAAATGCATCGGAAATCACTATTACGTGATCACTTTTCTTC
>DAOWDF010000203.1 GCA_030639165.1 Alphaproteobacteria bacterium | reverse complement strand
CGATGGTTCGTTTGGATCATAATAGAGCGATTAGCCTTTTGGCTGAGCAGACTGGTGTGCATTCAACGGATGTTAAAAACGTTATTATATGGGGTAACCACAGCTCTACTCAATATCCTGATTTGCACCATGCCACTGTGGATGATCTAGGCGCATTATCAAAGGTTTCAGATGAATGGTATAAGGCAAGCTTTATTCCGTCTGTTCAACAGCGTGGGGCGGCTATTATTGCGGCTCGTGGTTCATCAAGTGCGGCAAGTGCGGCAAGTGCGGCTATTGATCATATGCATAATTGGGCGCTTGGAACTCCGGAAGGTGAGCTAGTGTCAATGGCTATACCGTCTGATGGTTCTTATGGGATTGAGCCAGGTATTATATTTGGCTACCCTGTGACTTGTAAGGATGGTAATTTTAGAATTGTTCAGGCATTAGGGATTAATGATTTTTCTCAGGAATTACTGGATAAAACTGATGCAGAGTTGCGTGCAGAGCGCGCAGCGGTTGAAGATTTGCTACCAGGATAATATAAGAGCATTATCTGCTTAAGTTATACTATGCTGGGGCGATTGTATTGTTGGTGGTGGGGCTATCTGGCTTCTCAAGTGCAGCTAGCTCTTCACCAGCAGCTATAGTGGCTTTTTGCATGGCATCTTGTACAGCCGCGGCGGCAACTTGATCTACACCATGCTGGCCGTTTTTATTGAATGCAGCATCTAGAGGTTGTGGCTGTTGTTTGTCAGCAGACGCAACTCCACCATCCTTAATCCCACCATCATTAAATGCGGTTATAATGGCGGATGATTCTGTTGGTTTATTTAGCGATGCTATAAGCTCTCCATGTAATTTTGGATGAACAAATACGCCAGCGAAATTGCCAGGGACGCGCCCTCCCGAATTATCACGGGCTTTGTCAGAAACAAATATTTTATTGCCTCTATTATCTAGGGCAGCGACTTCAATATGACCATATTGGTGGCCTCCCACTTTCCCTCTATAATTGCTATCACGATCAAATACTGAAATGGCACCAACAGGTGCATTTTCAGCAGCAAGGCCTTCAAGTTTTATCCAGCCATTTCTTGGCAGGCTTTCATCCCAAGTGTGTGCATTACCACGAGTTACATCGACTCCCAGCTTTTCCATTATATTGCCGACACCCTTTGCGCAATAGCCTTTACTCGCGTTATCAGTTCTTGCTATTCTTAGTATTTTAGAACTTAAATCTTGATCTGAGCTACTGCTAAAATTCAATGATGCATATTGTTTGTTTTCAGTAGATTCCGCAGTAATTGCTCCGCTTTTAATGTTTGATGCACGTAGGAGGGTGCCTTGGAAATCTTTGACACGAATAGGGGCTTGAGAGTTCCAGTTTGAGTCTGCTGCCTCTGTTATTGCGCCCTGAAAGTCGCCTTGCTTCATTAAGGCCCATGTGTCTTTATGTTCTTTATTCCACCCTGAGCCTAATTGAAAGTTTACAGAGGTAAGTCCTGCAATAACTGTCTTATCATCAATGCCTATTTCTTTTGCTTGCGCGATAGCAGCATTATAGGCTTTTGCAGCATCATGCTCTAAGAACTTCATTACTTGCGCATCGGAGATAGTGTCGCCTAATTTTAAGTTATCACTAGGGGTTATAAGATGTCCGACCCCAACGGCTAGTTTTCCATTGTCACGGTAGACTGTGTTTTCGTACCCTTCGCGTAATTTTATATGAGCCATGGCACTTTGAAGGGTATCTCCGTGAATAAGTTCACTGGATTTTGACCAATCAACATTTTTTGTGTCTATGGAGTTATATGTTTGTGTAGCACCTTTGAATGCGCTTATCTCACCGGAGCGAACAGAATTTATAGCTTGTTTAAATCCATCGCCTAGCCCAAAAGCGCTTGATATTTTGCTAATAAGATCATCATTAAGGGCATCACCTTTGCCAGTGCTATCCATAAACATTAGGATTAGAAAGGCAAATATATTCATGCCGTTTAGTTCTTCGGAAGTTTGCCTTGCTATGCGGTCATTTTCTTTTTTCTCATTGTTTGACAAAGTGGCATCCGTACCACTCTTATCAGCAACGACGTCTGGCATTGTAATATCGCTATGGTTTGTATCTTTTATACTCAATCGAATGCCCTTCATTTGTTATATTTATTCATATTTTACAGATTTACTGGCTGTGCGTCAAACTTACGCTATTTGGCCTGTGTTTGTTGGTAATGGTGTATCAACTTCATTGTCTACAGTTACAACAGGTCCTTTTGGTTCTTCTGGTGTAGGCTCTGTGGTTGGGTCTGCTGCTTTAGTAAATGCGGTAAGTGATGTTTTCTGATTTTCGTCAGGATCGATGCTGCTAGCGCTAGAACCTCTGTCATTAGCATTTGTTATGAGCGATAAATTAGTGTTCGCCGTTGTGTTTTCTTGCTCGGCCTTTGCCTGAGCTAGCTTTTGGTGCGCTCCATATTGGTGGTTATCTGCTTTTTGGACTCTATTAGTTAGCTCTTTATTGTTATGAAGTTTGATAATTGCAGCATCTTTTTGTCTTGCGTCTGCTGGATCCATATCACCGGTTTTTTGGCCCTTTTGTCCAGCGTAAGGCTTTCCGTCTTTTGTGCCGCCGTTAAATTCTAGGAAAGCATTTGTTCTGTCTGGCTCATCCATTTGATTGACATAGACGCGTTCTTCACCGTCCATGACATAAATATGTGAGCTGTCATTTTCATCCCTGTAAACAATATGTTGTTCGCCGTTATAATCGACAACGATATAGTCTTTCATTTCTACAACATCTTTAACTATCTGGGCGTCTTCTGTGAGGCCATTCTCGTTTACTGGCTTTCCTGCTGCTATACCTTCTTCGTTTACAGTTGTAACAAGTTGGTCAAGGTCAGATTGGCTTTGCAGGATTTGTTCTTCTAGTTGGCTTATTAAATAGTCACCAGCATTGGCGCCGCTATAGATGGTTCCGTCGGCTCCAGTCATTGTTATGCCAGTTTGGCTTATGTCTTGCGCTAGTTGGTTTATGTATGTTGTGTCAATGCCTGCTTCTAAAGATAACCGTTTTAAAGTTTCCAGCTCTGCGGCAGATATATTGGCATCCTCAGTCATTGATAGTAGGGCGTTACCAACTGCTGCTTGTGCATTTATTATCTCTACAGTATTTCCTGTAGTGTTTTGTATGCTTGGTGTAATTATACTGTATGTTTGGGCAAACATGGCATGTTTTTCTGCCATATCTATTGCAGCCTGTGATTCATTAACTACTGCTTGTGTTGTATCTCTTTCGACCTCTAATGATTTGAGAAGTTCTGGATCTCCATTTGCTTCTTTAATTTGTTGGTCAAGGCTTTCAAGTTTTGAATTTGCATCACTAAGCTTCTGGCCAGCAGTATTTAGAGTGTCTGTTGTGTTGTCTATTACTTGTTGGTATCCATCATTAAATGTTTGAGTTTTGTTTATCTGTGCCTCTTGAACTGCGATTTGCTGATTTAAAGCTTCTAGTTCAGTGCCAGCATAGTTGCCAGTTGCCAATTCGTCTTGAAGCCGTGATAGCTCAGTTTTTTGGGTGTCTAGAAGTTCTTCTGTAGATGTTTTTAATGTTTCGAGAGCATCTAGTGCTACGGCTGCTTCTGCGGTTATGAAGTTAAACTGTTCGTTCATCTGCGTAAGTTGCATTTGCATTTGTTGTACGCTCTTGTTTAATGCGGCGTATCTTTGTGCTGTGCTTTGCAGTGCTGCATTAAATGCATTATTTTGCTTTTTCTTTGTTTTGGCTCTTTTGTCGTCTTTTTCTAGCTCAGAACCTATAGTGCCAGAAACTCCTCCTAGCTCTCCTTCGGCTACGGACGTTCCTAAACCGTCATCAGTGCTGCTTTCTTCTATAAATTCTTCCGTCATATCACCCGCAATATTTTTTGTGG